>DATLYJ010000165.1 GCA_035574915.1 Dehalococcoidia bacterium
CGGCCTGCCCCGCCGCAGGCCGTGGCGCCCGCTGGTCCGCTGGAAAGACGTTCATCGAAACGCCGTTCGCGGCGCAGTAAGCCCGAACGGCGGCGACGAACCGCTTCCCCAGGTCCGCAAGCTTCCGGTCACCGACGCCCTTGACGCGCTTCATTTCCACGAGACCGCCGGGGCGCACGCGCGCGATCTCGCGCAGCGTCGCGTCCGAGAAGACGACGTACGCCGGCACGTCTCGCTCTTCCGCGATCTTCCGGCGCAGGAGGCGAAGCTGCTCGAAGAGATCGCGGTCGACGCCTGCCCAGCCGGATTCTCCGGCGGCCGCCTCCGCCTCGCCCGGCCGGCAAACATCGCAGGCGCCGCAGTTCTCGGTCTCCAACGTCTGGCCGAAGTAGCGCGAGAGCGCGACATGCCGGCAGACGGGAGACTCGCAGAAGTTGCGCATGTCTCGTACCAGGGCGCGCTGTGCCTGAAGCACCTCCGGCGAGGACTCGCTCTGGCCGAGGATGAAGCTCCAGCGGTTTGAGTCCGCGGGCGAGAAGAGCATCACGCACTCGGCCTCCAGGCCGTCGCGGCCAGCCCTCCCCGTCTCCTGCTGGTAGTGCTCGATCGATTTCGGCATGGCGGCATGGATTACACAGCGGACGTTGCTGCGGTCGATGCCCATGCCGAAGGCGACCGTCGCCACCACCACGTCTAGCTCCTCGGCAGCAAACGCCTCCTGGGTGCGCGTCCGCTCGACCGCCGTCATCCCGGCGTGATAGGCGCCAGCCTTGATGCCCTGCGAGCGTAGGAAGGCGGCCATCTCTTCCGTCTCTTTGCGGCTGATGCAGTACACGATCACTGCTTCGCCAGGATGGCGGCCGAGGGTCTCGAGCACCTGGCGGGCCGGGTCCTCACGCCGCACAATCCGGTAATCGAGGTTCGGACGGTCAAAGCGGCCTACCAGGACGGCAGGGCCACGCAGACCCAGCTGCACCGCGATATCGCCGCGGACGCGCGGCGTGGCGGTAGCGGTGTAGGCATGGATCGAAGCCTGAGGGAAGGCGCGTCGCAGCTCGCGCAGGCGCCGATACTCCGGGCGAAAATCGTGGCCCCACTGGCTGATGCAGTGCGCCTCGTCGATGTGGAAGGCCCTCACGTCCGCCCTGCGCGCCGCTGCCAGAAACGACGAGGTCAGCAGCCGCTCCGGAGCGACGAAGACCAGGCGCAGGGAGCCGTTGAGCATCTCACGCAGCACCCGGGACCTCTCCTCGTCGTTCATGCCGCTGTGCAGGGCGGCAGCCGGGTAACCTGCGGCCTGGAGCGCGTCCACCTGGTCCTTCATCAGGGAGATGAGGGGCGAAACGACGATGTCCGTGCGTCCCGCCACGGCGGCGGGCGCCTGGTAGCAGAGGGACTTGCCGCCTCCGGTAGGCAAGACTACGAGCGAGTCACGGCCGGACAGGGCGGCGGCGATGGCTTCCTGTTGCAGAGGGCGAAGCTGGTCGAAGCCCCAGTATTTTCGCAGCACGGCGGCGAGGGCCGGTCCGACCGAGTCATCCACCGCGAGTTGCGCCATCCGGCCCACCTTCCGACTAGCCCGCCACAAGCACGTTTGTTCTATCGCGAGGGCCGTGGTTGTGTCAATAGGCGCTTCCGGCCGCCTTCAGAGCGCGCTCGCGCGCGGAGGCGTCAGGTTACGGAGCCGGGCCTTCAGCTGCGCCAGCGCAGCTCATAGACGTGCACGGGCTCGTCCGAGCCCTCATAGGCGCCGGCGTCGCGAGCGGCGAACAGGAACCCCTTGCCCGTAACCAGCTGCCGGACGACATCGGTGACCAGCACTTCGCCCGGGACCGCTGCGTTGCCGATCAGGGCCGCGCGCTGGCCGGCCACGCCCAGTCCCGAGGCGCCGGCGACTACCTGGTCCACGGCGTCGACGCCTATCCGCAGCCCGGCGGGGTCGCCCTGGGTGGTAAAGACGTTCTGGATGTCCACCGCCGTCTCGAGCGCCATCTGGGCCGAACGGAAGGCGGCAATGTAGCCTTCGCCGCCCGGCCCGAAGCGCAACCCTCCGCGGGCGCGCGTCATTTCGCGAAGAGTTGCCTCGTAGCTCGGGCCGGGCTGCTCTACCTTCATATAAAGCAGCACCTGGAGCGCCTCGCCCCCGTCGTCCCGGGCCGTAGTGCCTGCCTCCTGGCCCAAGAAGGAGAGGATCGCGTCCGTCGTCTCGTCCAGGTAGGCCAGGGGCAACGCGCCGCGCACCATCACCAGGCTCACGTTCGGGATGCGCGCCGCCACCTCGCGCCAGGGGTCATCGGAGAACGCGCCCCGAGCCGTGTCCACCACGATCAGGGTCGGGCAGGCGATCCTCTCCGGAAGGTCGCTGACATCGATCTGGCTGTAGTCGTCCTGAAAGCGGCGAATGGTCTCCGGAGTCATGGACTCGTTATAGACGGCGGCGAGTTGCCGGGCGAGTTCTGGATTGTCGAAGCGCACGGCCCTGTTCGTGACCGTGCTCAGGTATCCCCACCAGTCCTCCGCCGCCATCTCCCTGTAGGCCGCCATCGCCCTGATAGCGCGCTCGTTGAAGTAGTCGGTACCTCTCAAGTGAGGCCTGAAGAGGATCAGGTTGGAAACGCGGTCCGGGTTGCGCGCAGCGTACGCCATGCCAGCGAAGCCCCCGGTGAAGTGAGAGAGGAGGTTGACCTTGTCGACACCACTGGCCTCGATGACGGCCTGGAGGTCCGACAGTTGCGCTTCCAGGCTGAAGTCGGCGATGCCGCGCTGGGAGAGGCCGGTGCCGCGCGCATCGTACTGGATGTGCGTGAAGCGCGCAGCCAGGCGCTCGAGTTGCCTGCGGAACGGCTCGATGCGCTGATAGCCCTGGGCATGGTCCCAGAGCCCCCCTGTGATGCGCACCAGCGGTGGGCCCGAACCGAGGACGGTGTAGGCGATGCTGAGCCCGTCGGCCGTGGTCGCGTAGCGCAGCCAGGAGTCCATGTCCCTCAATTCTATAGGGGTTCCGGGGGCCAGGGCTCGTGACGCGGCGCACAGTCGCTCACCCGGGGACCGGGCACGCTCGTATATACTCGAAAGCGAAGTCCAGGGAGGAGGTCGCGTGGCGGTCGAGACGGACGATTTCAGCAGGCGCATAGCCGCGGAGTCCGGCTTCGTGGAAGCAATCCGCACCGAGGTCGCGAAGGTCATCGTCGGCCAGAAGTATCTGATTGACCGCCTGCTTATCGCCCTGCTCTGCGACGGCCACATCCTCATCGAAGGCGTGCCGGGGCTGGCCAAGACCCTCTCGGTGCACACTCTGGCTCACACCATCGGCGCCAGCTTCGTGCGGATCCAGTTCACGCCTGACCTGCTGCCAGCGGACGTCACAGGCACGCAGATCTATAACCCCCAGGACGGGCAGTTCCACACCCGGCGCGGCCCCATCTTCGCGAACATCGTCCTCGCGGACGAAGTGAACCGCGCGCCCGCAAAGGTGCAATCCGCCCTCCTGGAGGCGATGCAGGAACGACAGGTGAGCATTGGCGGCGAGACCTACCCGCTGCCGCAGCCGTTCATGGTGCTCGCGACCCAAAACCCGATCGAGTCCGAGGGCACCTATCCGCTGCCCGAAGCGCAACTGGACCGCTTCATGCTCAAGGCCGTCGTGGACTACCCCTCCCGGCAGGAAGAACGCCAGATCCTGGAGCGCTTCGAGAGCGGACTGACCCCGCACGAAGTCCGCCAGGTAGTGTCGATCGACGAGTTGCTGGCGGCCCGCAACGCGGTGACGCAGGTCAGCCTGAACGACGCCCTGCGCGACTACGTCGTACACCTTGTCCAGGCCTCGCGCCATCCGAAGGTCTACCGGCTAGACGCGCTGGCGCCGCTCATTGCCTTCGGCGCTTCTCCCCGCGCGACCATCTACCTGGCCCAGGCCGCGAAGGCGCACGCCTTCATCAACGGCCGCGCCTACGTCACCCCGGACGACGTAAAGGCCGTCGCCCGCGACGTCCTCCGTCACCGCGTCATCATCACCTACGAGGCCGAAGCCGAGGAACTGACCAGCGACGACATCGTCAACCGCATCCTCGAAGGAGTCGCCGTCCCGTGAGCCCGCGTGCCCGAGCGGCCTCATCACGCCGTGATGACCGGAAGGTCCACGAGCCAGGTGAGCTGGACAGTGCCCTGAAGGCCGTCGTCGATGACATACTCGCCGTCTACGATGCCGAAAAGGTCATCCTCTACGGCTCGGCGGCCGAGGGACGACCCTGGCATGACTTAGACCTTCTCGTGATTGCAGAGACCTCGGACCGCTTTCCAGAGCGACTCAAGAAGGTCGCGCTCGCAAAGAGCTACTGGACCCCTGCCGACATTCTCGTACTCACGCCGGATGAGCTCGACGAAGCGGTCGCGGAGAACCGCTATTTCATCGTCGAGGAAGTCCTGAAGAAGGGCACCACCGTCTATGACCGACCGGGATCCAAACGTCTGGATCCAGTTCGCTCTTGATGATCTCGCCTGGGCGAAGCATACGTCGCAAGGCGGATTCTTCTCGCGTACCTGTTTTGCGGCTCAACAGGCCGCCGAGAAGGCCCTCAAGGCTTATCTATTGGAAAGGACGCGAGACTACCCGCAACTGATATCGCTCCTGTCGTTAGCGGTCGAGCTAGACGCCAGGTTCGCGCAGCTCAAGCCTGATTGCGATGTCCTTGACGAATATTACCTGCCTTCACGATATCCCCTCGTCAGACCGAGCCGCACTTTCGAACTCGAAGACGCGCAGGACGCCATCGAGCGGGCTTCCCGCATAGTGAGTTTCGTCCGGGCAAGGCTTGCCTGAGAGGGCGCCAAGGCGCGAGACGCTCGACGCCTAAGACGCGCCACCTGGTCCCCTTCCCACCGCCCGCCCACTGTCGGACAATCGATGCGTCCATGCGCGCCCTCCTGGCCCCCTACGACAAGACCGGCCTCATCGACCTCGCCCGCGGCCTCGTCGACCTCGGCTGGGAACTCATCGCTACCGGCGGCACCGAGAAGGCCCTGCGCGACGCCGGCCTGCCGGTGCGCTCGGTGGCCGACGTCACCGGCTCGCCCGAGATCCTCGGCGGCCGGGTGAAGACGCTGCACCCGAAGCTGCACGGCGGCATACTCGCGCGACGCTCCGACCCATCCCACGCCGCGGAGCTCGCGGAACACGGCATCACTGCCATCGACCTCGTCGCCTGCAACCTCTATCCCTTCGAGGCGGCCACTTCCAGGGAGGGCGCCACTCTCGAGGACGCCCTCGAGAACATCGACATCGGCGGGCCGGCGATGCTCCGAGCCGCCGCGAAGAACTTCCCGGACGTCATACCCATCTGCGACCCGCGCGACTATCCCGGGGTCATCGATGCCCTCCGCGCCGGAGCGCTCGGCATCGAGGGCCGCAGGCGCCTCGCTGCCAAGGCGTTCCAGCATGTCGCCCTGTACGACACCCTGATCGCCTCCTACCTCCGCGATGACGCCAGCGACTGGCCAGAGGAGCTGACTGTCGGCCTGCGGCGCCGCATGAGGCTGCGCTACGGCGAAAACCCGCACCAGGCGGGCGCGCTGTACGAGGAGGTCGGTGTCAAAGGCGGCATCGTGCGGCTCAAGCAGCTACACGGTCCGGAGCTTTCTTACAACAACATCATGGACGCCGACGCCGCCTGGCGTTGCGCTTCCGACTTCGCCCAGCCCGCCATCGCCATCATCAAGCACAACACGCCTTGCGGCCTGGCGACCGGCGAGGAGCTGCCGGCAGTCTACGAACGGGCCCTCGCGGGCGACCCGATCAGCGCCTTCGGCGGCATCGTCGCCTGCAACCGCACTGTGGATGGATACCTGGGCCGCGCGATGCGCGCCAGCGTCAGCCCCAGCAGCGGCCAGCGCATGCGCTACGACGTCATTGTCGCCCCCGGCTATACAGAGCGCGCCCTGGAGGCGCTCACGCGCTGGCGTGACCTGCGCATCCTCGAGGTCCCGCCCGAGCCCGGGATGCCGTACGACCTCCGCCGCGTCGGCGGCGGCTTCCTGTTGCAGGAGCCCGACCGCCGTCCCGACGACGCTACGCTCGAGCTTAAGGTCGTGAGCAAGCGCCAGCCGACGGAAGAGGAGCTGCGGGACCTGCGCTTTGCCTGGCGCGCCTGCAAGCACGTGCGCTCGAACGCCATCGTGCTGGCGAAGGACAACGCCATGGTGGGCATGGGAGCCGGTCAGCCGAACCGCGTCACCAGCGTGCGGCTCGCTGTCGAGCGGGCCGGCGAGCGCGCCCGCGGCAGCGTCCTCGCCTCCGACGCCTTCTTCCCCTTCTTCGACGGCATGGCCCTGGCCGCCGCCGCCGGCGTCACGGCCGCGATCGCCCCCGGCGGCTCCGTCAACGACGCCGAGGTCATCGCCATCGCCGACGCCGCCAGCATGGCCCTCGTCTGGACTGGCGGCGAACGCCACTTCCGCCACTAAGGCAACGGGGGCCTGCAAACCTCCGAGCCAGGCAGCCAAGCAGTCTCGCCAGAATCGTCCCGAACGAATTCGCTCCGCGCTAATGGCCGGCGGCGAACGGAGAGTCACAGGCCTTGCGCGCCGCGGCGGGAGCCCAGAGCCAACGCTAGCCCTGGCCGCGCGGCCCGCAGCCCACAAGCCGACAATCCCGGCCGGCCGCCAGTTGACAGAGCAGCCCCAGGCCCCGAATATGTGTTCGCTAGCTTGACTGCGCAATTGACGGCTCCCGCATTCCCCCCCGCGCGCGGCCGGCGGCGCTGGCGTCTGCGCCCGGCACCGCGGTCGCCTGGACGGCTTGCGCACCTGGGGCTCCCGCCGCTCATCGCTAAGCTCCTGGAGCTGCGCGGCATCACCTCTGCCGCTGAAGCGCGCGTCTTCCTCGGCGGCAGCGATCTGCCGCGCCGCGACCCCTTCCTACTGCCCGGCCTGGACGCCGCCGTGCGGCGGCTCCGGGACGCCGTTCGCAACCGCGATCCAGTTGCCGTCTACGGGGACTTCGACGTCGACGGCATCACGTCCACGGCAACGCTCACGGAATCGATCAACGACCTCGGCGGCGTCGCCCGGCCCTACATCCCCAACCGAGAGCGCGAGGGCTACGGCCTCAACGTCGCGGCCATCGAGGCGCTGGCAGCAGCGGGCACGCGCCTGCTCGTGACCTGCGACTGCGGCACTACGAACGTCCTCGAGGTCGAGCGCGCCCGACAGCTCGGCGTCGACGTCATCGTCGTCGACCACCACACGCCGCCGGCCGCATTGCCGCCCGCCACGGCGCTCGTGAACCCCAAGCTGCCAACGTCCGCATATCCCTTCACGGAGTACGCGACCGCCGGCCTCGCCTACCGCCTGGCCGGCGTCCTGTACGAGGCCTGCGGCCGCCCGTTCCCCGCCGGACACTACCTCGACCTGGCCGCCCTCGGCACCGTGGCCGACCTCGTGCCGCTCGTGGACGAGAACCGCGACATTGTCCGCCGCGGCCTCGCGGCCATCGCGAGCACCTCGCGGCCGGGAGTGGCCGCCCTGCTCCGCGCCGCCGGCATCGCGCCCAAGGAGGTATCGTCCCAGGCGATTGCCTACGCTCTGGCCCCGCGCCTCAACGCCGCCGGCCGCCTCGAAGACGCCTCGGCCGCCCTGGAACTGCTCATGACCCCTGACGAGGCGAGGGCGGACGAGCTCGCCGCCCGGCTCGACGTCCTCAACCGCGAGCGCCAGGACATGACCCGCGCCGCCGAGGCGCTGGCCAGGGAGATGACGGAAGGGCTCGAAGCGCCGCTGACTTTCGTAGGTTCGCCGGGCTTTCACCAGGGCATCGTGGGGCTGGTGGCATCTAAGCTGGTCGAGAGCTTCGGCCGCCCGGCAGTGGTCTTCCACGTGGGCGAGACCCACAGCCGCGGCAGCTGCCGCAGCATCGCCGATTACGACATCGTCAGCGGGTTGCGCGCCTGCGCCGACCTCTTCGACCGCTTCGGCGGACACCGGCAGGCAGGCGGCTTCACCATCCGTAATGACCGCCTGCCGGAACTGCGTGACCGCCTCCTCGAGCACGCCGGCAGGGCCCTTGCAGGAGTGGAACTCGGTCCGAGCGTGGACATCGACGCCGAATGGGAGCTGGGCCGCGTCCGCGGACACGAGATCAAGTGGCTCTCCAGGCTGCAGCCGCACGGCATGGCGAATCCGGACCCGACTCTCCTTAGCCGGCGCGTACAGGTCCTGGAGTCGTGGACGGTCGGCGAAGACGGCCGCCACCTGCGCCTCAAGCTCAAGGACGGCCCCGTCACCTGGTCCGGAATCCTGTTCAACTGGGAGCAGGAGGCGCCTGCGGCTGGCTCTCTGGCGGACGTCGTCTACAGCTTCGCCGGCGACCGCTACGGCCCCGTCTATGCCGACGGCGGCAAGGCCCTCCAGCTCACCCTCGAGGACCTCGCGCCAGCCGGGTGACGGACAGGCGCCAGGCGGCGTCTTTCAGTGTCAACGCATCGGCGACAGCGCAGGCGCAGGCACGACGGCGCCCCGTCCGATGCGGGTTGTCTCGACGCCCTTCTTACGTGGCTCTCGCGCCTAGGGGCCGGGGTAAAGCTGGCGCGGGGGTCGCGGGCCACGGCCGCCGCCACCGCCCTGGCCGCCCCGGCC
>DATLYJ010000166.1 GCA_035574915.1 Dehalococcoidia bacterium
GCCCGCCTTTGGCGCCAGCGAAGCCCGCAGCTTGGGCGCCCAGATGCCCGGCCGCAGCACCTGGGCGCCCAGGGCCCGCCAGCCGCGGGCGCGCTGCAGGTCTCGCGCCCGCCGGAAGGCGCCCTGGAGCGCAGCGCGCAGCGCCCCTTCCTCCGGCGCCGCGCGCGCCGTGCCCTGCCGGGACTCGGCGCCGCGGAGCAGCTTCGGCGCCCAGACCCAGACCTTGACCAGGTGGGCCAGGAAGGCCCGCGGCCCGAAGACGACCAGGAGCCGCAGGCCGCGCTCCAGGCCGGCAGCAAGGTTGCCGCGCAGGCTTCCGGCCGGCGCATGACGGTCGACCGCCGCGCGCAGTCGCGCGCTCACGCGGTAGGTAAGGGAGGATTCGATGACGTGGAAAGCCTCGGTGGCCTGCTCCAGGGCCTCCGCGTGGGCGCGCAGTCGCTCCTCCGCCCGGCGAAGCGCCTCCTCGAGCTCGCGCACGCGCGCCTCGAGGCGTTCCCGCTCGCCCGGGCGCCGGCGCCTCGAAGGCTGCTCAGCCACCGCCGCGCCCCGGACGGAGTGCCGTTTCCGTGATCAAAGCCACGAAAGCGATGTTAACCGACCGCGGCGTGGCAGGAGGCGCCGCGCCCGCCGGCAGATCAGGGAACTCTGCCCCGCTTGGCGTCCCTGTCCTCCATCACATTCTTGTGTTCCTCGACGACCCCTTCGATCACCCTGTCATGGTCGGCTTTGAGCTCGGCCAGCTTCTTGTCATACGCGTCCTTGGCCAGCAGGTCCTGGACGGGGTCGCCCGTCGGGGCCGGGGGGTCAGGCTGGCGGGCGACACTGGAGAAGTCGATGGGCCGCCATCTGCCCTGAGGGTCGACCAGGCCCTGGGCGTCTCCCTTGGCGAAGTAGCCCAGGTTCCAGAGCTGGTCGCCGTAATTCTTGATGTCGGCCATGGTCTGCGGGCTGAGAGCGTCGATCGACGCTTTCGTCAGGGCCTCCGCCTCGGCGAATTCCGGTGTGCCGGGTTTCGCGTAGCTCTCCATGAAGCCTCCCGGCACAGTCTCCATGGCAAAGCCGAGGCCGTCGGCGAACCTGGGGTCCGGAGGTATGTCGACCACGCCGAAGAAGGCCGGCGCTCTGTCGGTCGCCACGGCGGCCGCTTTCGCGCCCTCGACCTCGCGGGCGAAGACGTCCGCATGGCGCTTTTTGGAGAGTATCTTTACCTTGACGTCCACCTCCTGGCCTGACGGAAGCCGGACACGAGCGTCGAAGACGCCCAGGCCCCCGCCGGCGCCGGCGGTCGCCCCCTTGTGCTGCTTGCCGACAGGCGCCGTCCGGTCGATGCTCACGAGGGTGGCGGTCTCGGACACGATGCGGGTAGACGCCACCCGGCCGCGTGGCGTCTCGAGGACGCCGGCGCTGGCCTGCGGCGCGCTGCTGGCATCCGTCTGAGCGTGGGCGGCGTCGGTGGCCTGCTTGCCAGCAGTGGCCGGGTCGCCGGCGGAGCCGGGCGGCAGGGCATGCTGCGACCCCGGCGGCAGCTCCCGGCCACCCGTGCCTGTTACATCCGGGCGGCCCACCAGGGCGTCCCAGGCCTTGCCCTTGAGATTCGGCTCGTGGGTAATGATGTCGAGGGCGCCGCCGAGGACGATCTCCTGCACGGCGTTCGAGGCGACCTTCTCCAGCAGCTCGTCCATGCTCTTCGGCCAGTTGCCCTCGATCATGCCCTCGAGCACCACCTCGATGGGAGTCGATAGCACGCCAGAGCCGGCGTCGGCCAGGCGGCCGATGAGGAACGTCCGCACGCTGTCGTTCGTGACGAAGGTCAGCCTGTTGCCGAGCATGGCCTGAAACTTGCTCCCCAGCGCCCCGCCGATCAACGAGGTGATGAATGTGACGACCGCTTCCTTGCCGCCCTTCCAGAGGATGGCGCCCGGGTCGAAGCGCCCCTGGCCGACCTGCGACGCGGCCTCGAACGCCATCTCGGCGCCGCCGGCCCCGGCCGCCGAGCCGCCTGCAATCCCCAGCATTCCGTAGGCCCGGCCCGCGACGCCCCCGCCGATGGTGAGCACCACCTTGCAGCCGACCTTCACCGCCTCCAGCCCCTTGATTACGGTCGCAGCCCCTTCCAGCGTCCGGCGCCGGTAAGCGAAGACCTTACGGATGAACTCCTGGATTTCGTCCGCGACGATCGGGATCGTGAGCAGCGCCGCCTCATACTGGCCGCCGATGACGGCGGTCTCGATGCTGCGAGTGTGGCCGTAGACCTTCAACCAGTCGTCGAAGCTCGGCAGGACGGCGCTGGCGCGCTCCAGTTGCTCCGGCTTCAGGCTGCCGAGGAACTCCATCTTCTCGAAGAGGTTCATGTCGTCGAGCTTCTTGCCAGGCGGCAAGAACCTCGCAGCCGCTTCCCAGTCGATGTCGCTGCTGAAGAACTCGGCGACTGCGCTCACGCCCGGGAACTCCCGCTTGCGCTCCCTCTCGAACTCGAAGTCGCTCTCCGCCTTCTCCATCCAAAGGCGCAACTCCTTGCTCTGTTCCTTGGCCGCCCGGGCGACAGGGCTGCCCTCCACGCTCTCGTAGTAGTCGTGCCAGACGGTATTGCCCAGGGGGCCATTTCGCGGGTCGTGGAGCTTCTCCCACGTGATGAGGCCGCCCTCCGTCGGCAGCCAGACGCCGTTCCAGTAAACGCCGGCAAAGACATCCTCGATCGGGTGGGTGCCGCGCCCCATGAGGTCGAATATTGTCGGCTTGGAGGCCAGGCGCAGCACCCATCGCTCGCGGAACTGGCGCTCGGCATCGATGTTCCAGTCCTGCTCCCTGAGGATCCCCGGGTCGATCAGCTTCGAGGTGTCGACTTCGATGGTCGTGACCTCTGGTGGCTCCCTGA
This sequence comes from Dehalococcoidia bacterium, assembly GCA_035574915.1. Taxonomy (NCBI): domain Bacteria; kingdom Bacillati; phylum Chloroflexota; class Dehalococcoidia; species Dehalococcoidia bacterium. Next base: position 2,879 of record DATLYJ010000166.1, read on the forward strand.
ACTTCGACTCCACCCTCTCCCGCTGCTCGTGGTACTCGCTCAGGTACTGGTAGGACTCGATGCCCTCTCGCCGGTACTTCTCGCGGGCCCGCTTCTCGAACTCGGCGACGTCCTCGATGACGCCGCGCGTGTGCACACGCCAGTCGAGGTACTTCTGCACGGTCTTGATCTGCTTCGCATCCAGGACGCCCACCAGTTGCGGCCACTTGGAGGCGATCAACTCTTCCGCCCGCGGCGCCTTCTCCGAAGCCTCACCGCCCCCGGGCGCCCGCTGCAGCGCGGCCGCGGGCTGGAGCAGCGCATCGGCCTCCGCGGCAACGGACGGCCTCAGGGAGAGGAGCGCCCCCGGGGGCTCGGCGGCCGCGAGCCGCGCGAAGCCCGCGTTCCCCAGACTGGACTGCAGCGCCTGCACGCGCGCCGTGGCCGGTCCACGCTTGCCGCCTGTCTGCGGCTTTCCTGCGCCGGCGCCACGCTTCGATTGAGATGACGTCGGGCGGCCACGGCCGTTCCGGCGGGCATTTCCTCCCATTCCTCACCGTCCTCCAACGCCCGAGTCCTTCGGCAGGTCCGCGGCGGAGCCTACCATCAAAGGATTTTCCTGCGATTGACGGGCGGTTGATCTCGCCGCGTTCCGGGGGCGGACTGTTGCCGGGCGCCACGCTCGGGTCTAGACTCCGCGCCGAGCCGACAGGAGGTATCCCATGACCACACACGCGGGATCGCAGCCGGCGAGGATGCTGCCGCCCGTCGAGGAACGGGAGTGGCGCGAGGTACTGTGGGAGACATCCGCGTCGGGGGTCCTCACAATCACCCTCAACCGGCCCGAGCGCCTCAATGCCCTGAACTTCCGCCTCCTGCGAGAAGTGACGCAGCTGATCGAGCACGCGCGCTCGGAACAGAGCATTCGCGTCGTCGCCCTTCGCGGGCAGGGGACCCGCGCCTTCTGCTCTGGCGACGACCTCAAAGGCATGGACCCCGAGCCAGGCGTCGACAGCTCCCAGACCATGCACCACCCGCTACTGCTGGCGATACGAGAACTGCCGAAGCCCGTCGTGGCGCTCATCAAGGGCTTCGCGCTCGGCCACGGCTTCGAGTTGGCCTGTGCCTGCGACATGCGGCTCTGCGCCGACAACCTGGACGCCGGTGACCACCGCGTCTACCGCTCTATCGGCATGAACGGCGGCACATCCTGGTTCCTACCCCGCATCGTCGGCCAGGGACGCGCGCTCGAGCTGCTCATGACGGGTGCCCACATGACCGCCGAGCAGGCGCTGGCGTGGGGTTGGGCGACCAGGGTCTGGCCGCTGGCCGAGTTCGACGAGCGCGCCGGCGAGTATCTGGAGATGCTGGCGCGCCTGCCCACCATCGCCGCAGGCGCCTTCAAGGCCGCGGTCGAGTTCTCCTCATCCCACAGCCTGCGCGACTCCCTGGCGAACGAGCTGGCCGTCTCGGCGCGCATCCGCGGTACCGAGGACGCCGCCGAGGGCCGCCGCTCCTTCCATGAGAAGCGTGCGCCCGTCTATCACGGACGCTGAAGCGCCTTACGCGCGCGTCACGGAAGTCGAACGCGGCTGTAACGAGGCACTTTTGCCCTTTGACGGGGCCGGGGTCGCCTGCCGTTAGGCTGGAGGCATGGTACTGGTCTATCTCAAGGACGGCCGCTGCGTAGAGGTGGCAAACGCGGTGCGCGCCGAAGAGGCCGACGGGAACCTCGTCTGCTTCGATGCCGACTCCGCCCCGATCGCGACCTTCGCCGCGGCGGAAGTAACCGCATTCACTGCGGATGACCAGACGGCAGCACTCCTGAAAGACGAGGCGTGCACCGAGCTGGAAGTCCTGGAAGCGGACGGGACCGCCGAGCACGCCTGAACCAGGTCGGGCGGCGCCGCGAGCGCCCGCGCGCGGAGGCTCAGACCAGCGGCTCCGGCTCCTCGAGGTCGACGTGGAACTTCGAGCGGTCGCCGCGCACGATCATCTTCCGGTACTCGTAGGGTCGCCCGTCCGCCCGCATGCTGACGTGTGTGAACAGGAACGCGGGCGAGGCGACGCTCGCAGCCAGTAGTTCCGCCTCCGCTTCGTCGAGGACAGTAACCTCGATCTCCTTGTGCTGCCGTCCGCCCTCGATCCCGTACTGCTCGCGCAGGAAGGTCTTCATGGTCCTCGAGCGCAGCAGGGGCTGGTCGAAGTCCGGGAAGTTCCGGTAGGGCAGCCATGACGTGATGAGCATGTCTGGCGTCCCATCCACCGTCACGATCCGTCTCAGCTCCCAGACCTCGTCGCCCAGCGGCAGCTGCAGGCGCGCGGCCACGTTTGGCGGCGCGGGCCTGCGCGAGAGGCCGTCGATAACGGTGCGGGCGACGGCGCCTTCCAGCTTGAAGTCGCTAGGGTTCACGTACATGTCGAGGAGGTTGTGCGAAATCTTCGGCCGGGCAACGAAGGTGCCGCGCCCCGGGTAGCGCTCGATCAGTCCCTGGTGCTGGAGGTACTGGAGCGCCTGCCTCACGGTCGCCCGGCTGACGGAGAACTCCGCGGAAAGCTCCTTTTCGGTCGGCAGCTGGCGCCCCGGCTTCCACTCGCCGGACTCGATCTGCTGGATCAGCAGCTCGCGGAGCTGGTGGTACAGGGGTACGGAGCGGCTGAGGACCTTTCCGCCCTCGCTTTCGGCCTTGCCTCTTGACGCCATATCCATGCGAATACTACCATCCGCGGGCGCAAGGAATTGTACGGACAAATTCCGGGCGCGGTCCTTCAGGAGGACGCGAAATGGGAGCAAAGTACTGGGCCCGCATCGCCACGCCGCCGGCCTCCTCCACAAGCTGCAAATCACGCTGAAGCTGCGCGACATGCCCGTCTACCGAAAAGCGGTCGCAGGGGGAGCGCCCAGGACGTACTGTCCGGCTCCAGGACCTGAAGACCGAGGGCGTCATATAGTGCCACCGCCACAAGTGACTCGGACGATCGCGTGACGCGCGCCGGTAAGAGAGGGGCAAGCTCAGGTAGCTCACGCCAGGCCAGGAGTGCCCTGGAACCACTCCAGACGGGCAGAAAGGGACACATGACGACCACACGGGACCTCCCTGACATACAGGCGATCGAGGAGCTGCTTGCCACCCAGAGGGCTATTCGCTTCTTCGCCGACCGGCCGGTCGACGATGCCCTGATCGAGCGCGTCCTCCGGGCCGCGACGCGCGCCCCGAGCGCCCGCAACGCGCAGCCCTGGCGCTTCATCGTCGTCCGCAACCGTGAGACCAAGGCGGCCCTGGGCAAGATCTTCGACGAGCTCGGCGAGCGCATGCCTCATGGCGCGCCCGAGCGCATGCCCTGGGAGGAAGTCCCCGTCCTCATCGCCGTCTGCGCCGAGTCCGGGGCCGGTGCTCCTGCATCCGTCTCCGGGGCAGTGGCACAGGCGGCATCGATCTATCCGGCGGTGCAGAACATGCTGCTCGCCGCCCACGCCCTCGGCCTGGGCACCGTGATGACGACCCGCTGGAAGGCCCGGGAGGAGGAGGTGAAGCCCCTTCTCGGCGTGCCCGAGAACGTCGCGGTCTACGCCATCGTCCCGATGGGCTGGCCGGACAGAGCATACGGCCGGGGCAAGCGCCGGCCAGTCCGAGAGCTGACGTACCGCGAGACCTACGGCAATCCCTGGAAGTAGGTCCAGAAGGGAGGCGGTGAATGGGACCGCTCGAAGGTGTGCGCGTGCTGGACCTGACCTGGTTCCACCAGGGCGGTTACTCGACCGTGATCCTCGCCGACCTCGGCGCCGAGATCATCAAGGTGGAGCGCCCTGGTGTCGGCGACCCCGGCCGCCAAATCGGCCGCTTCGTCAAGGACGGCGCCACAATCGTCCCCTATTTCATCGCCCACGACCGGGGCAAGAAGAGCATCACGGTGGATCTCCAGCACCCCGAGGGCAAGGCGCTCATCGAACGCCTCGTCCCCACCGTGGACGTGCTCGTGCACAACTTCCGCCCGGGTGTGATGGAGCGCCTCGGCCTCGCCTACGAGGACCTGAGGCCTCTGAACCCAGGCCTGATCTACGCCTCGGCCTCCGCCTACGGCGAGCGCGGCCCCCTGCGCGAGCAGCCGGGTTTCGACATCGTGGGCCAGGCGCGCGGCGGCCTCATGAGCGTCACCGGTACGGAGGAGTCCGGGCCGCTCCCGGCCGGCGCTATGGTCGCCGACCATACCGGCGCCATGTTCCTGGCCCAGGGCATCACTGCGGCCCTCTACCACAAGGCGCGCACCGGCGAGGGCCAGGCCCTCGACGTCTCCCTGTACGGCACCGTGATGTGCTTGCAGTCCTGGGAGATCAACCAGTACTCCATCACCGGCAACCTGCCCCCTAAGTCGGGCCGCGGCCATCAGCTCAATCGCGGCCTCTGGGGCTCGTTCCAGTGCGCCGACGGCAAGTGGCTGGTGCTGGCCGGGATGGGCGGCGAGCGCTTCAACCGCTTCGTGGAGCTGGCCGGCCTCAAGGAGCGGCTCGAATCGGACCCCGCCCTCTCGACGCCAGAGGGGCGCATGCGGGACCGCGACCGGCTCTGGCGAGTGGTCGAGGAGGGCATGCGCAGCCGTCCGCGGGACGAGTGGTTGCGCTTGTTCGCGAAGCACGACATCATCGTCGCGCCGGTGCAGGACTACGCCGAAGTCCTCGAAGACGAACAGGCCTGGGCTAACGACTACCTCGTGCGGGTAGAGCACCCCGAGGCCGGCGAGCTCCGCATCGTCGGCACGCCGATCCACATGTCCGGCACGCCCGCCGGCAACTTCGCCCTGCCGCCGGAGCTTGGCCAGCACACCGAGGAGGTGCTGCTCGCTACCGGTTTTACCTGGGAAGACCTGACGCGCCTGCGCGAAGCGGGGGCCATCTAGAGGAGTGGACATGGACGGCGACGTAGTCTTGTGCGAGCGCGACGGCCCCGTAGCTCTCGTTACCCTCAACCGACCAGACAAGCACAACGCCGTCAACCGCGACATGCAGGCGGCCCTCGCCGCGACCATCGAGGCGCTGGAGGCGGACGACGACTGCCTGGTGATCGTGCTCACGGGCGCCGGCGACAAGGCCTTCTGCGCCGGCGCCGACATGGGCGAAGTGCTGGAGCGCGGTGCGCTGGAACCGCGGCCAGCGGGCGCGCCCCCACCGCCCCCCGCGCCAAACGGCGTCGGCGCAGTCGCCCGGGCGAAAAAGCCGGTCATCGGCGCGATCAACGGCTACGCCTACGGGCTGGGCGCGCAACTCTCGCTCTCCGTCGACATCCGCATCGCCTCGGAGAATGCGCGTTGGCGTTTCGTGGGCGCCAGCTACGGGCTCGTCGTTAGCGGCGCCGACCTGCCGCGCATCGTCGGCCCGGCGGTCGCGAAGGAGCTGCTCTTTACCACACGTGTGGTCGACGCTGACGAAGCGTTACGTATCGGCCTCGCCAACCGTGTGGTCCCCGCCGCCGACCTGCTGCCAACCTCGCTGGAGATGGCCAGGCAGATCGCCGCCAACTCTCCCGGCGCGGTGCGCTGGGCGAAGCGCGTCGTTGACGCCGCGACGACCATCGAGGCGGGCCGCGCCGCCGAAGCGGAAGCAGGGCGCGCCCTGCGCGGGACCAGCGACAACACGACGCGTTTCAGGGCAGCGGCGGAGCGGGTCATCGGCGGCGGCGCCTGAACCGCTCCGCTAGGCCGGCAACCGGAGCGCCTCGGCGGGTCAGCGCTTCACGTAGTAGGCGTTGCCAGCGCAAGCGGGACATCGGGGCTGCCCGTCGACCAGGACCTCACGCTGGTTGATGACCTCTTCGCCGCAAACGCTGCAGTCGACCCGGGACCCGTTGCGTCCGAGGACCTTTGCGACATCGAAGGCGAGGCTCACAGGCGTGACCGTCAGGAGCTGCGTGGCCGGCATCCGCTGGTAGCCGCGGAGTTGGGCGTAATAGCGACGCGGCTCGTCCGGCTCGAGGGCCGCGGCCAGTGCCCGGATGCCCGCCGCAGGGGCAATCCTGAAGGCCACCCCGCGGTCGACGTCGACGAAGGTCGCCGCCACACGCCCGTAGTCCTCCAGCCTCATGGTACGATGCCCCATCGAGCACCCGGTCGCGGCCTCGATGCCGTCGGCGAAGCAGCCGTCGGTCTCCACGAGGATCAGCACCCTGCCCTTCGCCGACTGTGGCTTGAACCCGAGCGCCTCGCGGGCCGCAAAGCCAATGCGCACCCCCAGTACCTGGCGCGGGCACAGGTGGTCATGGCGGGCGGCGGTCGCCGCCAGGGCGTCGATTACCTCGGGGTCCGTGGCCACGATCGAGGGCGAGGCCCCTTCGAGAGACTGGGACGCCGCGCGGACGGCAAGCGATCTTACGGCACTCATTACTCGACCCCGGCTGCCCTGGCCTTGTACGCGGCCGCCAGCACTATCGGGCCCCCCATCGTCTGGATGCCGGCGCCGCGAGGCCCGAGATCGCGAGCGTCCCGGCCACCGTGGCCAGAACGCCTTCGGCGCCAGTCATCCGGACTGGAAGGCGAGTTCGCGCCCCCTCGCCCAGCGATCGCCGAGAAGTCCAGTCCCTGCGCGCTCACACTCCCGTCCTGTGCTGAACCTATGCCCGTCCGATTAGCGGCGGGAGGGCCGTTCGGCTCGAATCTCTGGTGCCGTACTTCACGTATGCCCGGACGCACCACATTCAAGGACGCCCTCAGCGGCCCCTGGACAGCCCTTCCCCAGCGCCAACACGGTCGAGCCGCACGGCGACCATCATGGAAGGGGCCGCTACAGCAGTCCCCGGCGGGCCGCCTCGCGCACCGCCTCCCGCCGCGTGTGGACGCCGAGCTTGCGGAAGATGTTCTGCACGTGGTTGTTCACCGTGACCCGGGAGACGCCCAGCCGCATGACCAGCGCCGGCGTCGTGTAGCCGTCGGCGATGAGGCGCAGCACCTCGACCTCTCGCTTGCTCAGGGTGCCGCCCGGCTGAGCGCTGGCGCCCCGCGCCAGCTCCGACTCGGTGATGCCCATTCGCGCCAGCCTCTCCGACCGCGCCCTCTGGCTCACGTCCCGGACAAGGTGCACGAGCACCGCCCGTCCCCCTGCGCCGGCCGCGGGGATTACGCTCACGTCCAGGTTTCTCTCGCCCACACCCGACGCCACCATCTCGAAGCTCTCCGGGCGGCGGCCGAGGAGCGTGCCGGCGAAGATCGGGCAGGAGCGGCCGCAGATCGGCCGGCCCGCCTTGTCCATGCCCCCGAGCACGTCGTAGCAGTGACGTCCCTGGACCTCGGCCGGCGGCCGGGCAGTGATCGCGCTCATGCGGTCGCTCCAGAAGACGATGCGCTGGTCGGCGTCCACCGCGAACACGCCGTCGCGGGACCTGGCGACAAGCTCCAGCACCGCCTGGACGAGCACCTGCGGGTCGACCGCGCCGGCAGCCATGCACCTATGGTCGCCGCGCGCGCACCGCCGCGGTAGCGCCATTCGGCCCGTCCCCTGCCGACGGTTGCGGGGGTTCTACTGGTGCCGGGGGAGGGGATCGAACCCTCATACCCTTGCGGGCGGCGGATTTTAAGTCCGCTGCGTTTGCCAGTTTCGCCACCCCGGCACGCGGGCAAACACCTTCACGCGGACGTGCCTTGAGTGTAACAGCCGCCCCTGCCTCGGTCAGGCGAGCCGAGGCGATGCCGCATCCGTCCGTCCGCCCTGGCCGCGCACCATCCGAAAAGAGAAGCCGGCAACTGCTGCCGGCTTCTCGCTCTGAGGCTTGGAGGCGACGGGCGGATTCGAACCGCCGATCGGGGTTTTGCAGACCCCTGCCTTAACCACTTGGCCACGTCGCCAGACGGGACTGCCTGCTATTGGTGCCGAGGATGGGATTTGAACCCATACGCCCGAAGGCACGGCCCCCTCAAGACCGCGTGTCTACCAATTCCACCACCTCGGCGGGTGGCGTCCTTCATCAAGAAGGACATTCGTCTCGGTCGGACCAGCTACCTACAGACTCAGGCCGGTGCGCTGGCAGGAGTGGAGGGACTCGAACCCCCGACCGGCGGTTTTGGAGACCGCTGCTCTACCAACTGAGCTACACTCCTCCGCCACCGATGAAGTCTAGCAATTCGCCCCAGCCCCCTTCAAGCTCACTCCACCCTCGACAGCAGCACCGCCGGAGAGGCACTGCGACAATACAGGCCTTCCCGAATGCCCGACTGCCCGGATCCCTGTATCGTTCCTCTGTGCCTGACGACTCGCTCCTCGACCGCGCCCGCCGGGGCGATCTCGCTGCTTTCAACGCCCTCGTCGAGGAGCACCAGGCCATCGTCTACAACGTCTGCCTGCGCATGCTCGGCAGCCCGGCCGCGGCCGAGGACGCCGCCCAGGAGGCCTTCATCTCCGCCTGGCGCAACCTCGGCAGCCTGCGCGGCGACCAGTTCCGCGCCTGGCTGCTGCGCATCGCCGCCAACGCCTGCAGAGACGAGTTGCGGCGCCGCTCCCGCCGCCCGGCCGCCTCCCTGCAGGCCGCCTTCGAGGAGGGCATGGCCGAGCCGGCAGACCCCGAGCCCGCGCCCGAGACCTCCCTCCTCAGCGCCGAGCTCCGCGGCCAGGTCCAGGAGGCCCTCCTGCTCTTGCCTGAGGACCAGCGACTCGCCGTCGTCCTCTGCGACCTCCAGGGCCTCGAATACGACGAGATCGCCCGCGTCACGGGCACGAACATCGGCACCGTGAAGTCACGGCTCAGCCGCGGCCGCGCGCGCCTCCGGGCCCTTCTGCTGGCGAAGCCGGAACTATTGCCGGAGCACTTTCGTCTTAAATCCGAGGGACGCACGTGATCTCGGTCTTTCGACGCATGCTCTCGCGCCACGCCGTCTCGGACGAGGACCTCTCGACATTGGCCGACGGCCGCCCCACGCCGCCCCGCGAGGCAGCGGTACTCGCCCACGTCGAGGTGTGCGAGCCCTGTCGCCACAAGCTCGCCGAGCTCCGCGCCCTGAAGGCTCTCCTCGCCGCCGTGCCGCAGGCCGCACCCCGGCGCTCCTTCGCGCTCGGGGCCGAGCACCAGCGGCGCCCCTCGGTCGCACCGAAGGCAAGCTCGCGCCTCGTCTTTGCCCCGGCGGCGGCCCTCTCCGCGCTCCTCCTCCTTCTCGCTGCCGACTTCGCCCTTATCGATAACGGGGCCGGGCGCGCTACCGATGGCGCCGCATCCCTCGCCGCGGACAAGGCCGCCTCTGAGGCGGCGCCGGCGGCGCCACAGCCCGCGGCGGCCGGCCGCGCCGCCAGCGACTCCCCGGCAGAGCCGTCGCCTTCCGCCG
>DATLYJ010000167.1 GCA_035574915.1 Dehalococcoidia bacterium
CGCGGCCGGCCGGGCGCGACGCCGCGCTGTGGGCGCCGGCTCCGCGGTCGCCTCCAGGGCGGGAGCTTCGGCCTTCGGGCGGGCGCCGTCCGTCAGGATCTCGCGCACCTTGAGCTCGGTGTAGCCCTGACGGTGGCCGCGCTTGCGCCGGTAGCGGACCTTCGCCTTGTACTTGAAGTTAATGACCTTGCGCCCCTTGCCGTGGTCGATGACCTCGGCGACGACCGTAGCGCCGCCGACGGTGGGCGAGCCGACTGTCACCCTGGTGCCGTCGTTCACCAGGAGGACATCGGCGATTTCCACGCGGCTGCCCGGCTCAGCCTGGAGCGTCGGGACGCGCAGGACGGTGCCCTCGCGCACAGAGAATTGCTTTCCGCCGGTGCGGATGACAGCGTTAATCGCGGACCTCCGTCAAAGGGTGCAAGTCATCGTATCTAGATGCCGCTTCCGGTGTCAAATTCGACGTGTGCGGGGACCAGGACATCCTATACACCCGGGAGGGGCGGGGAGTGAGCCGGCCAAAGTGCCCGGGGGCCTCCGCTGAGATGACCGGCTGCCGGGCGTAGAATTGCCCCATCCGGCTTCGGCGAAGGAGTGTGTGCTCTCGAAGCCGGGCTCATTGCTCTCAACGGCAAACGCCCACCAGCAGGTCCGCCTCCCGCTCCTGCTCGGCGAAGCCCCGAAAGCGGCCGGCTACGTCGCCGAGGTCCGGGGCGGCCGGCATCTACGCGCGGGCGGCTTCGTCGACGAAGGCGCCGGCCAGGAGCTCGTCGAAGCGGTCGACGGACTCGTCGCGCGAGCCGATGCCGCGCAGCGGATCCGGGGCGCGCAGATAGCGCTCGGCGAAGAGGCGCGCGACCAGTGCCTTGCGGTCCCTCCCGAAGTGGCGCTGCTCCCACGCCGCCTGCTCGACGAGCAGGGCTCCGGCGTATACCTCGCCCATGAACGTCGCCAGGGGGAAGAGTCGTGCCTCGGCCGCCGTTCGGTCGAGGTCCTTCCAGGCTCTGATGGCGCGTCGCAGGTCCTCGGCCCGTTCGGCGACCAGCCTCGTGGCCGGCGAGCTCTCGCTGGCATTCTCCACCGCCTCTTCGATGCGCTCCAGGAAGGGGACATCGGCCTCCTCGCGCTCGATGGCGCGACGCACGTCGAGGCAGAGGATGTTGTCCGTGCCCTCCCAGATCGAATTGACGTGGGCGTCCCTGAGGATGCGCGCTACCGGCCAGGTCTCGACGTAGCCGTTGCCGCCGTGCACCTCCATCGCATCTCCCGCGGCGGTGATGCCCAACCGCGCGGCCCTGAGCTTCACGATGGGCGGCGCCAGGCGCAGGCCTTCGACCTCCCTGGACCTGCGCATGTGGTTCGGCAGGCTGCGGTCGAACACCATCGCCTGCACCGCCTCGACGTCGACGATCATCTCCGCGAGCTTCCGTCTCATCAGCGGGTGGTCGATCACTCTTTTGCCGAAGGCCTCGCGATAGCTGGCGTAGCAGATGGACTCCACGAGAGCGCGGCGTGCGCAGCCCAGGCCCATCATGGCCACGCCCATGCGGGCGCCGTTGGTCATTGCCATCAGGCGCGAAGCGCCGCGCCCATCACCGGCTGCGCCTTCGCTGTCGGACGGGTCGCCGGACAGGAGGAACGCCTCGGCGTCGACGAACTCGACCTCGGCTGAGGCGACGGACCTCGTCCCGAGCTTGTCCTTGAGCTGGCGGATGCGGATGCCGTTGCGGCTGCCGTCGCGGCGCTCCTTGAGGACCAGGAAGGAGGCGGCGCCCCTCAGGTTGTCGGCCGCGCCGACGGGCTTGGCCAGCACCACGTAGGCCTCACCGTCGGCGTTCGATGCGAACCACTTGAGGCCGTTCAGGCGGTAGGCATCGCCGTCGCGCTCGGCTGTCGTCTCGATCTCCGCAAGGTCGGAGCCTCCCGTCCGCTCCGTGAGCAGCTGCGCGGTGCTGCCGCGCAACTCGCCCGCCTGGATACGGGGCATGAGCCAGTCGCGCACGGAGGGCGGCGCGTACTGGTCGACGAGCGCGGCAATCATGCCGCCCCCGGTGCCCAGGGCGCACGAGAGGCCGATGTCGGCCTGACAGAGGAGGTAGCTGGCGGCCGTGGTCAGCGGCAGGACGCGGACGCCGGCCGCCTGGGCCTGCCGCCGGAATTCCGGAGAATCGAAGCCCTGCTCCAGCACGTCGCGGCGGGCCTGTCGCAGCGACTCCGGCAGCACCACCTCGCTGATGTCGTGGCCCCACTTGTCGTACTTCACCAGGCGCGGCGGGTCTTTGTCGGTCGCGTCTGCCCGCTCGGAGATCGGCCCTCCCATGAGGGCGCCGAGGCGCTCGAGATGGGGCCGCGCCCAGGCAGTCTCCTCGGGATACATGTAGTAGTCGAGGAGGAACTGGAGCGAAGGGTCACAGGTGTACCAGTTGCGGCCTGTGGCTCCCAGATAGCGTTCGGTCTGATAGCGGCGCGCCTTCGCCGGCGAGCCGAAGGGCAAGTGGTCGACCCGCTCCTCGAGGTAAGTCCGGGACTTGGGTGCCTGTGTCGCTGTCATGAAAGCCTCCTGGCGGCGGAGCGCGGCCCTTATCGGACCCGCCGCCTCTAGGAGGGCATTCTATGCCCGTGGCTGAGAAGCTGTCTTGTCTCTACGCCGCGCATGGCCGGCACTGAGGCGGGGCGAAACGGAAGGGAGGGCGAACGCCCTCCCTTCCACTGATTACTCGCTGAATGCGCTGCCGGCAGCTATCCCCCGGCGCCGGTGCCCCAGGCCAGGCCCGGCCGGCCCTGGGGGCGCGGAGCTTCCTCACGCGGCTCAGGCTCGGGCGGCGCCGGGGGCGCCGGTGGGGTCGGCGCGGCGGCTTCTGAGGGCGGCTCTTCGTCCGTCGGGGCGGCCATGAGGGCCAGCAGCTGGTCGCCCTCAAGCGTCTCGACCTCGATGAGCTTGCGGGCCAGTTGATCCAGCTTGGCGCGGTTCTCACGGATGATCTGGCGGGCGAGGTCATGCGCCTTGTCGATTATGCGGCGCACTTCGTCGTCGATCTCCTCGGCTATGCGTTCGGAGTAGTCCCGTTGCTCGCTGATCTCGCGGCCGAGGAAGATCAGCTCCTCCTTGTGGCCGAAGGTCCGCGGGCCAAGCTGCTCGCTCATGCCGTAGCGCGTGACCATGGCGCGCGCCAGCTTCGTGACCTTGCTGATGTCGTCGGAGGGGCCGGTCGACATCTCGCCGAAGACGATCTCCTCGGCAGCGTGGCCGCCCAGGGCCATGGCGAGCCGCTTCTCGAGGTAGGACTTGGTGTTGATGTGGCGGTCCTCCTCGGGCAGGGCGAGCGTGTAGCCGCCGGCCATCCCCCGCGAGACGATCGTGATCTTGTACAGGGGGTCGAAGTCTTCGAGCTTGTAGGCGACGAGGGCGTGGCCGGCCTCGTGGTAGGCCACCATCTCGTTCTCACGCGGGCTGCGGACACGGCTCTTGCGCTCCGGGCCCATCATCACGCGGTCGATGGCCTCCTCGAACTCGTGTATGCCGATGCGCTTCTTGTTCTGGCGCGCCGCCAGGATGGCGGCCTCATTCACGAGGTTCGCGAGGTCGGCGCCGGAGAAGCCGGGTGTCCGCTTCGCCAGGTTTTCGAGCGAGACTTCCTTCTCCAGCGGCTTGCCCTTGGTGTGAACCTCCAGGATCGCGACGCGGCCCTTCACGTCCGGTGCGTCGATGACGACCTGGCGGTCGAAGCGGCCGGGGCGGAGGAGCGCCGGGTCGAGGATGTCGGGGCGGTTGGTGGCGGCGATCACGATAACGTTGGTGTTCGTGTCGAAGCCGTCCATCTCCACCAGGATCTGGTTCAGGGTCTGCTCGCGCTCGTCGTGGCTGCCGCCCAGACCGGCGCCCCGCTGGCGGCCGACGGCGTCGATCTCGTCCACGAAGACGATGCAGGGCGCATTGCGCTTCGCCTGGTCGAAGAGGTCGCGTACGCGGCTGGCGCCGACGCCGACGAACATCTCGACGAACTCGGAGCCGGAGATCGAGAAGAAGGGCACGCCGGCCTCACCGGCAACGGCCCGCGCGAGCAGGGTCTTGCCGGTCCCGGGAGGGCCGACGAGGAGCACGCCGCGCGGGATGCGGGCGCCGAGGGCGACGAACTTCTCCGGGTACTTCAGGAACTCGACGACCTCCTGCAGTTCTTCCTTCGCTTCGTCCACGCCGGCAACGTCGACGAAGGTCACGGAGGGCTTGTTGGCCGTGAACATACGGGCGCGGCTCTTGCCGAAGCTCATGGCCTGGGAGTTCGAGCCCTGCGCCTGGCGCATCATGAAGAGGATCAGGCCGATGAAGATGAGGATCGGCAGGAACTGGATCAGAAGGCCAATCCAGTCGCCGAACTGGCTCGGCTCCTTGACGTCGATCTGGAGGCCGGTGACGTCTACGCCGGAGTCCTGGAGGATCTCGCGGACGCTTTCGCTGCTCTCCTTGCGAGAGGAGTAGCTACCGCCGTCCTTGAGCTTGACCTTGAGGTTGTCGCCGTTGACTTCGATCTTCTCGATCTGGTTCGTCTTTGCGTGGGCGATTACCGTGCTGATGTCGTGCTTTTCGTTCGACCCCGAGGAGGGGCGGAAGAAGGCGACAACGATGGCGATGACCGCCACCAGGATAAGTAAGTAAACGAAGCTGTTACGCATCCAGCGTGAACCCATGCCACCCCTCTGCCGGGACAAGTGCGGAGACGGGAGAAAGACTCCCGCGACACTCTACGAATTATAGCATCCGGCCTTCTACCTAATGTCGGCCTCGGCGCAGCGCGGGCGTAGGGCCCGATGGCTGGAAATGAGCTGCAGCCGGCCGTCCAGGGCAGAAGCGGGCGGCGGCCGGCCTCTCGCCTCCAGGTGCTGGCGCCTGTAATCTTTGCGACGCCTGAATGCGAGAAGGGTAGGAGGACCAGGATGGCGACCGTGCACACGGCCCGCGGACAGATCGACACGGCGGAGCTCGGCATGACCCTGATGCACGAGCACGTCTTCACGCGTTCTCCCGGTGTCTTCGAGGCCTGGCCCCACCTCTGGGACCGCGCCGCGGAGATCGCCAACGCCGTACGGACGTTCCGCGACCTCAAGGCGGCGGGCATCGACACGATCGTCGACCTCACGACGGTAGACCTGGGCCGCGACGTCCGGATGGTGAGCGAGGTGGCGCGGCAGGTAGACCTCAACATCATCATGGCGACGGGCGTCTGGCGTTACCCGCCGCGCTATTTCACGCCGCGGAACATAGACCAGGTCGCGAGCCTCTTTGTGAAGGACATCGAGGAGGGAATGGAGGCGACGGACATCCGCGCGGCGATCATCAAGGTCGCGACGGAGCCCGACGTGGACACGCTCAACGAAGCCATGCTCCGGGCCGTTTCCCGGGCGCATCGCCGGACCGGCGCGCCGATCAGCACCCACACCTACGTGCAGACGAAGTGCGGCCTCAAGCAGCAGGACATCTTCGAGAGCGAAGGGGTCGACCTGTCGCGCGTTGTCATCGGCCATTCGGGCGACTCCGACGACATCGAGTACCTGACGGCGATCATGAAGCGAGGCAGCTACATAGGCATGGACCGCTTCGGCCTGGACATGTTCCTGCCGACAGAGAAGCGGATCGAGACGGTGGCGAAGCTGTGCGAGATGGGATACGCGGGACAGATGGTGCTCTCGCATGACACGAATTGCTTCATGGACACGATCCCGCGGTCGGTGAGGCCGGAGCGCATGCCGAACTGGCACTACCAGCACATAACGCGCGACATCCTCCCGGCCTTGCACGAGCGCGGCGTTACAGAGGACCAGGTCCGCACGATGCTGGTGGAGAACCCGCGCCGCATCTTTGAGAAGCAGGGGGCGTACTAGGCGAGCCGCTACCGCCAGCGGACGCCTCCAGCTACGCAAGGGTATCCGTCGCGCCCCCGAAGTGGGTGCCGTAGTCACGCTAAGGCGTTGCCGCCGCGGCCACGGGCGGCGTAAAGGTGTACGAGACCAGCTCGCGGCCGGTGTAGTCCAGGCCACGGAACGTCACGCGCACGGGGCCGCGGCCGTCGTCCTTGATGTCGAGCAAGCCGAACTGCCCCGCGCCCGGGAAGGAGCCGTGGCTGTAGGGGCCGCCTTTGACCGAGCCCGGCCGGTCGAGCGCGGCGGCGTGGAAGACGGGGAAGCCACCGCTGCCGCTGGCGGCATAGTTGCTATTGGAGCCGTCGTCCAGGGCCACCATGTGCGCGTCGCCGGCCAGCATCACGACGTTTCGGATCCCCCTGCTGGCTATGAAGTCCGCGATTTCACGCCTCTCCGAGGCGAAGGCGCTCCAGTCGTCGCTGGAGCTGCCGGAGATCCAGGGCACGGGGCTGACCCAGACAACCAGCGAGTGGCTGCGGGAGGCGGAAAGCAGCTCCTCTTTCAGCCAGGCCCGCTGTTCGCTGCCCAGCAGGCTCTTGCCGCCGCCCGGCGCGCTTTCGGCGCCGCGCTCCGAGCGCGTGTCCACCATTACGACCCGGACACGCCCGACGCTGAACGCCTGGTAGATGGCTCCGTTCCCATCGCCGGCCGGCAGGTGGTAGTGGGGCACATTCTCGCGATAGGAGAGCCTGGCCGCCTTCTTGCTCGGCGAACTCGCATCCGAATTGTTGCCTCCAAAGTCGTGGTCGTCCCAGACGTACGCGATTGACGTCGTGCGGTAGAGCGCGGACTGGGCCGGCGAGCCCAGGACCCTGTCGTAGGCCTCGCGGAAGCGCCCCCGGTCGTCGGACTCGATGTTCTCGTAGTGCATGTCGCCGGTGATCAGGTAGAGCAGGGGGTTGGCGGCGCGAATGGCGTCGAAGACGGCGCCGTTGGAGCCGGTCCGGGCGCAGGAAGCGAAGGCGATGGTGAAGGACGCCGGGCCGGCAGGGAACGTCTCGATTTCGCCCCGCTGGTAGGCGTCGAGCCGGCCCTCGACCTCGACGCCGTAGTAGTACGTCGTGGCGGGGCGCAGGCCTTCGGCCCGCAGGGCCACGACGCGGTTCGCTTCCGGCCGCGCTTTCGCCGGCGCGGAATACACAGGGTCTTCCAGGCCGGGACGGGTGCTGACCACCAGTCGCGCCTCAGCGCCGGCGCGGGCGAGCTTGGCGCGGACTTCGAAGCTCGTTGGCGTCGTCGCGCCAGCCCAGAGCCACTGCACGCGGTCTACCGGCAGCGGCGCAAGGGCCGATTCCGGGTGGGCCGGGCCGAAAGCGACCTCGTGGCGCGTCTGGGCCTCGCGGCCGCCGGCGACGAGGACGACGGCGACGAAGGCGAACGCCGCCAGCTGCACGAGCACGGCGCGGCCGGAGCCCCAGAGGGCGAGGAACAGCACTCCCGGCAGGATGAACATGAGGGCCACGGCCAGCGCCGTTTCCGGCGAGAAACGAGACGCCGCCGCGACACCCAGGACGGCCCCGGAGAGCGTAAGCAAGCCGCCGCCGAAGCCGGGATAGCGCCATGCCGCCGCGGTCGCGACCATCGCCAGCAGCAGGAAGGCGTACTGGATATCGCGCTCCAGGCCCGGCCCTTCCGGGGGCGCGGGCGGGCCGCGTTGTATCGCGAGGTAAGCGAATATCGCGCAGGTGGCCAGCGAGGAAGCGCGGGCCAGGAAGCGCAGGAGCCGGAGGTATCGGGGCGGGAGGTATATGGTCATGCGGCGGGCGGGTCAGCCGGCACGCTGGCAGCCCGGTGAGTCTCCTGGACCTCAAGATAACGAATCACGAACGCAAGCGTCAGGCAGGCAACGGCCAGTGTCTGCGCCGGGAACTCGAGCGCCTCAATTGCCCGGCTCCAGGAGAAGACGTCCGTGAAGACCATGAGCAGGGAGGCGCCGGCGGCCGGAATGAGCAGCGCCGTGGAATTGCGCGCCCGGAACAACTCGTCGCGGAAGACGGCGAGCACCGCTACCCCGGCGATACCGTAACCGACCACCAGCACGTCGTCCGGCACGGCAAGGAAGTCCGGCACCAGGCCCAGCGCGAGCAGTTGCCGCCCCAGTACCTCGTGGAAGCCGGTGTAGTTGTCGATCGCGAAGACGAGCAGGCCGATGCTGCCGATGCCCCAGAGAAAGATCCCGTAGTCGTCCGCGTAATTGCGCGCGCTCGCCGGGCGCCGCCAGTACAGGTGGTAGGCAGCCGCGCCGGCGAAGGCCGCGACCAGGAGCTGCGCTGCCTCGAGGGTCTGCATTACACCGAACTCATCGAACCACCAGAACCGCTCGGGCCGGTTTGCATCGAGGTAGAGGACGGTCCCGGCAGCAAACGCCGCGGCATTTGCCGCGAGCACAACCGCGATCAGGCCCCAGTAGGGACGGAGCGCTTGGTGCCGTGCCGCGACGCCGGCCGGGAGGCGTCGCAGGCTGTGCCGCGCTGGCGGCGAGTGCTCACCGCCGCGGCTCCAGTAGAGGAACAGGGCCTCCAGGTGGAGCCGCTCGTATAGCTTGAAGGGCAGGCGCCGGCAGACGATGTCGCAGGGGACGGTGGCGAACAGGGGCTGGTGCGCCAGGGCAGGGCTGAGAAGATAGGCAAGCCGCCCCAGGCCCGGCAGGAGGGCGAACAGCGCCACCGGCAGCGTGTGCAACCGCCGCGCCTCCGTCACATCTCGCCGCTTCAGCAGGCCTGCCGCCTCCTCCTTCAACCGCAGTGTCACCGTGTAGAGGAAGCGCGCGCTCGCCCCGAAGGGGAACCTCAAGGGCAGGCTGATCGCGAAGTGCGCGCCGAGATGCAGGAGCGCGCGCTCGACCTCCGGCGCGCTCAGGGACGTGAGGAGCGCGTCCGCTTCCTCCCGACTGATGCGGCCCTGGCGCACCCACACTTCGAGCCCGGCGCGCAGCTGCTCGACGGCTGCGCGCTCGCCGCGCTGGAACTGGCGCCGGAGCCAGTCGAGCCAGGTCGGGATGTCGACCAAACGGAAGAGGAAGCGCAGCGTGCGGTTGATGAGGCGCGGCTCGCTGCTGTGCCAGGCGTCCTGGGCCTGCCTGTACCGTGCTGCGGCCTCGAGCAGTTCCGCGTACTCCCCGCCGAGGCGTTCCGCCAGCGCACCGGCGTTCGCCGCCAGGTATGCGTCCAGCCTGTCGACATCGATGTCATCGAAGGAGGGCACGAGGCCAGCGCGGAGGAGGCTTGGGAGCCGGGACAACGGGTAGAGCAAGGCGACGAGGCTGGACTCCAGGTCGATGATCCGATGAGTGCCGTCGTCCTTTTCGATCAGGTTGGTAATCGAATGCGGGTTATAGGGAGTGATCTGCCAGGTGGAGATGCCCGCCTCCCTGAAGTGACGGTCGAGCTGCTTCAGGAAGGCCCTTGCCCTCTGCTTGTCCTCCGGCTCCCTACCACGTACCAGTTGGGTCACGAAGTCATGCGCGCCGCCGGGCACGTCGTCGACCTCGAGGACGCGGGCAACGAGGTGGTGGCCGAACCAGAATTTCGTGAGGATGTCGACGATGCGGCGTCTCAACCGTGCCGCCTCCAGCGCCGGATGGCTGGCCACGTAGGGGAAGGGCGCCTGGAAGGCAAGCCGGTAGAGGAGGCGCACGGGCAGCGAAGGGTGATAGACCTTGTGCGCTTCCCCGTGCACGAAGTCCAGGTCGACGGTGCTGCTGATAGAGCCGGTGTGGACGATGCCGGCTCCCTCGATCAGGGCCTCCGTGCCGTTCCCGGACCGCATCCGTGGCAGCCGCACTTTCAGCATCTCGATCCGAAGCTAGCTCGCCGGGGACGGTTGCGCTAGGGCGCTTGGGGCAAGGCATACGTGCCGTGCGGCCCTAACCAAGGGGCCGCTGGCAGGCCGGGGCGTTGCCAGGCAGGGTCAGCGCAGGAAGATGGCGAGCAGGACGATGACGCCGAGGAGGCTGGCGGAGATCACGCCGATCCGGCGCAGCTCTTCGACCAGGTAGGCGCGCTCGAATGTGGGCAATTGCCCGGCAGCGCGCGCGGGACTCATGCGAGCGGTGGCAGGCGGGTGCCCGGCCCGCGCTCCCGATGCCGCCAAGGGTATCGGTCCAACGGGTTCGCGGCCATACGCAGGCACCTGCACGGGGCCGGAGACGTCGATGAAGGCATCGGCGGCCACGCTGACGGCGTCGCGGCGGTTCGCCTTTCGCTTGCGGGCCACCTTCGCCCTGGGAATGTGGGCCTGACGGGGCTTCTTCGGCACGAGTTCGATTATAGCCCGCACCCGGCCTCGAACAAACGCGCGCAGCCTGCCTTCGAGGAGGGCGGGCGCGGCTCACTCGGCCGGTAGCCTCGGCCTGCCGCATCCTGCTGAGGGCCACTTAGCCGCCGATCCTATTGACGAAGGCATGTACAATACTCGCTGGCGTCCGGCCGGCAACCGGACTTTCGCCCCGACGAGCGTTGGGGCTTCGTGGCGGGGACTGAGAGGTACGGGTATAAGTAACGCCTCCGGAGGACGCCGACGGCGTCCGATCCCGCGGCCCCTTACGCCCAAGCGCATGAGAAGACCCGGCCTCCGGCCCGTCTTCCATGCCGTGATCTTGCTGCTCGCCTCCGGGGCGGCGCTCTACGCCGCCACACACTCCTACGGCCGCGGTTTCGCGCAGGGCGGAGACAGCGGCGCGACGGACGGACTCTCCTTCCCCGGTGTCTCAGCCGCCGTGGCCAGGGGAGAGCCGCGCGCCCTGCCGCTGGCCGCCGCCCCGCTGACCCAGGCCTCCATTGCCACCGCGCCTGCGGAAGCTGCCTCAGGCCTGCCAGACAATGAGGCCCTGCGGCTTGCCGCGTCGCGCGCGGCCGGGGAACCGCTCCCACCGGCAGCCCCGACGCCCACGCCGCCAGCGGAGCCCCCATGCGACCGCACCGTGAGCCCGCTCTACTGCGTCTACACCGTCCAGCCCGCCGACACGCTGAGCAAGATCGCAACCCAGTTCGGCCTCAAGGGGTCAGGTACCGTCCCGGGCTACGAGCTCCTGGTTCAGAGCAACAAGCCTGACATCGTCAGCGCGGACGACTTCATCCAGCCGGGGCAGCGCCTCAGGGTGCCGCTCAAGAACGGGATCGTCCACGTGGTGCTCACGGGCGAGACGCTGAGCGAGATCGCCGCCGCGTTCGGCGTCGACACTTCGGCCATCACGGACGCAACCAACTCGCTGCCGGCCTCGGGGGTGATCACCATCGGCCAGGAGTTGCTGATCTCGGAGCCGGCGCGCGTACCCGCGCCGAAGCTGGCTGCCGCCCCGACGCCCACCGCCACCCCATCTCCCGAGCCCACGCCTACGACCGTGCCGGGCGAGACACCGGCCGCCACCGGCTCGCCGGCGCCTACGGGGACACCGCGAGCTACGCGGACGCCCGCGGCGGCCACGGCAACCCCCCGCTCGCGGCCCTCCGCCTTCATCTGGCCCGCCACAGGCCCGATCTCGAGCTACTTCGGGCCCGCGCACCCGCTCGGGATCGACATCGACCTGTACGCGAACCCGAATGCGCCCATCGTTGCGGCGGCGGCCGGGACGGTTACATTCGCGGGCGGGAACCCATGCTGCTCCTACGGGCTCTACGTCATCGTGGACCACGGCAACGGCTACACCACGCTCTACGCCCACCTTTCGAGCATCAATGTGAGCCAGGGCCAGCGCGTGACGCAGGGCCAGCTTCTCGGCCTTGGCGGACGCACAGGCTACGCGACCGGGAACCACCTCCACTTCGAGGTCCGCTACAACGACGCCGTGATCGACCCGCTATCCGTCCTTCCGTAGGCGGCTTCCTGCTAGTCTGGCCGCGGAGCGCTTGGTCCGAATGAAACGCGAAGAGGCACGAGCTCATTGCCTGAGCCTGCCCGGGGTGACGGCCGACTACCCCTTCGGTCCCGAGGTGCAGGTCTTCCGGGTCGGTGGGAAGCTGTTCGCGCTGCTGTCCGAGGTCGAGCATAGCGTCAGCCTGAAATGCGACCCCGGGCTGGCGGAGATACTGCGGTCGGCCTTCGCGGCCATCCGTCCCGGCTACCACCTCAACAAGCGTCACTGGAACACGGTCACGCTGGACGGCTCGGTCCCGGACGAGCAGCTGACGGAGATGATCGCCCACTCGTACGACCTCGTGCTCTCGAGCCTCCCGAAGAAGGCCCAGGCGGCGATCAGGGCCGGCTCGGGCACGTCCTAGGCGTAACGCTGCGCCGCCCTTCGGCGCCCCCTGGGCGGCGACCAGTCGATGCGCCCGCGCCAGGCGACGAGGGCCGCCAGGGTCAAGGCGAGGGCCAGACCCGCCGCGCCGGCGCATGTCGCGAACGAGGGCGAGAACTCGGGCTGAAAAAGGACGCCGGGCGCGAACGCCTTCACGAACGGGATCGTGGCGATGCTCAGCAGGAACTGGAGGGATGAGGCGCCGATGCTCACCGGCTCCAGTTCGTGCTCGCGGCCGGCCCGCCTGATGACGAGCTGGATGACGTCCAGGTCAGGCCGCCAGACTCCGAAGCGGCCGACCAGCGCCGACGCGGCCACCACCACGATCGCGATCATGAGGGCCAGGAGCGGGAGCAGAGTTGTGCCGGGACCGACGCCGGCATGGACGGCGGAGACCACCATGAGGGTGAGTCCGGCCGCGGAGCGGGCGCCTCCGCCCCAGTGAGGCAGGAGCATTGACCGGGCGGAGAGCTTCACGGGCGTTTTGCGCGTCTGCGTCTCGCTTACCGGCAGCCGCCACATGTTGGGCGAGATGATGTTGGCGAAGCCGGAGCCGGCCTCGAGCAGTCCGAATGCGCCGATGAACTGCCAGGCGGACCAGCGTCCGAGGCCTCCGAGGGCGGCGATGGTCAGCAGGACGCCTGCAAGGCTGAGGGAGGAGAGCAGGTAGACGAGAAGTAGCCCGCGGAAAGCCCGCGCCGCGCCTGCCGGCGCCGGCTTCGGGCGGACCCTGCCCCTCTTCGTAGTCGTTGCCATGAGGCCACGTTAGCGGCGCCACGGGCGATGGCGCATCAAGCGCGGGGCGCGGGCGTTTCGCCCGCCTTACGTGCCGGGCTGCGGCCGCCGGGAGCGCCCGTCAGGGCAGGCGGTAGGGGAAGAGCCGGCCGAGGTCGAAAAGCGTGCCGCCCTGCTGCAAGATCACCGGCGCCTCGTTGGCCATGATGATGCCCGTCCAGGTGCTCTCGATCCGCGTCTGGCCGCTGGACGTGGCGGCGAAGAAGGCCAGCACCTCGCGCCCGGGCCCAGTGCCCAGGGGAGGGATGGTCGCCTGGCGGAGGATGGCGCTGAAGACCACGGCGAAGCGCGGGCAGGTCGCCGGCGGCGCGTTCGGGTCGAGGCAGCTCACGCTGTAGAGGCGGAATGCGCCCGGCCCGAAGGCGTCCGAGGCGGCCGTGTCTGCGGCCTGCAGGAACTGGCCGACGACGCGGATGTAATCGGGCGGCGCGACGATGAAGCCCTCCGAGTAGCGACGCGCCATCTGCACGCCGGTGTTGCGTTCCCCTGCCGGCCGGCCGTCGCAAAGAGGGAAGGGACCACCCGGCCCCTGCGGCCGCCCGCCGGGGCACTCATAGCTCCGCTGCTCATGGAGGGCGAGGACCGCCTGAATGTCCGCAGAGGCCAGCGCACGCTGGAGCGCCGACGCGAGGGTGCAGGCCGCCGGGTTGACGGGACAGGGCGAAGCCGTGCTCGTCGCGGGCACCGTTGTCTGGGCCGCCGTGCGGACCGGGGTGGGACTCTCGGGCCCATCCGATGTCCCGTCGTCGCCGCCGCAGGCGGCGAAGGCCACCACCGAGGAAAGGGCAAGCAGGGTCAGCAGTCGTTGCGCCAGCATTGAATCCCCCGGGAGTGGGCGCCATCGCGGTCGCAGCACAGGCGACTCGATCCTCAGCAGGCCTCTAAGGTCACGGCTGGGGTTAGGTCTCGGCGCCGACCGGCTCGGCTTCGGTCTCGGCGGCGCCTGCCTCGTCGGGCCAGGCTCGCTTCTTCTGGAGCTCCCGCGGCGGGTCGATG
>DATLYJ010000168.1 GCA_035574915.1 Dehalococcoidia bacterium
GGCTGGGCCGGCCGGGCCGATTCGGCGGCCTGGGCCGCCGGGGCGGCGCTGGTGAGCCTTTCGCCGGTCTCGTAGCGGGAGATGTCGTCGCCTGGCGCCGCGATGACGGCGATGACCGTGCCCACCTCTACCGTCTCGCCCTCCGGCACCAGGATTTTGCGGAACACGCCCGAGTCGAAAGCCTCGATCTCGATGTTCGCCTTGTCCGTCTCGATCTCGGCGATGATTTCGCCACGCTCGACCTGATCACCCTCCCTTTTGAGCCAGCGGAGGACAGTGCCCTCCTTCATGTCGGCGCCCATCTGGGGCATGACGACTTCGCTGATCATGAGACGCCTCGAGAGGACGGCGGAAGCGCGAAGGAGGACTCAGGACACAGCCCGCCTGCTTCCTGTTCCCTGACTCCTGTTTCCGGCTTCCAGCGTCCTGACCTCACATCATCCTCCTGACGGCTTCCGCGATCTGCGGCTCCGAAGGCAGTGCCGCCATTTCGAGCGCGCGCGAGTAGGGCATCGGCACGTCCGCGCCGGCGACGCGGGCGATGGGGGCGTCGAGGTAGTCGAAGGCCATCTCCTGGATCAGCGAGACGATTTCGCCGGCAAAGCCGCCGAAGCGCCAGTCGTCCTCGACGACCACGGCGCGCCCGGTCTTCTTCACGGACTCGATGACCGTGTCGATGTCCAGCGGGCGCAGCGTGCGCATGTCGATGACCTCGGCCTCGATCTCATCCTGCTCCGCGAGCAGCGCGGCGGCGCGCATGCTCTGATGCACGCTGCCCGAGTAGCCCACGATGGTCACGTCGGCGCCGGGCCGCAGGATGTTGGCCTCGCCAAAGGGCACGAAGTACTCGCCCTCGGGCACCTCGCCCTTCAGGGAGTAGATCGCCGTGTGCTCGATGAAGATCACCGGGTTGTCATCGCGGAAGGCCGTCTTCAGCAGTCCCTTGGCATCGTAGGGGTTCGACGGGCAGACCACCTTGAGGCCGGGCACGTGGGCGTACCAACCCTCGAGCGAATGCGAGTGCTGCGCGCCGAGCTGGCTGCCGGCGCCGCTGGCCATGCGGATGACAAGCGGCACTTTGATCTGGCCGCCGGACATGTAGTGGATCTTGGAGGCGCTGTTGATGATCTGGTCGATGGCCAGGAGGCTGAAGTTAATCGTCATCAGCTCAACCATCGGCCTTAGCCCGGCCATGGCCGCGCCGATGCCGGCGCCGACGATCGCCAGCTCGCTGATCGGCGTGTCGCGGATTCGCTCGGGCCCGAACTCCTCCAGGAAGCCCTTGGTCACGGCGTAGGAGCCGCCGTAAGCGCCGATGTCCTCACCCATGAGGAAGACCTTGGGGTCGGCGAGGAGCTCCTCGCGTAGGGCCTCGCGCAGGGCGTCGCGGATTGTCAGCTCAGGCATCCGACTGCCTCCCGCGCCTGCCGCGCCAGCCGTCGACGGGGGCGTCCGGGCCCGCGTAGACGTTTGCGTACAGGCTCTCCAGCGGAGGGTCCGGGCTCTGCTCAGCGAAGTCGACCGACTGGCGGACCTCTCGTTCGACGCGGTTCGCGATCTCTTCCGCTTCCGCCTCCGTGATGATGCCCTTGGCCAGAAGGGCGGCGCGGAAGTTCGTGATCGGGTCGAGCGAGCGCCAGTGCTCGACCTCTTCTTTGTTGCGGTAGAACTCCGGGTCGGCCATGGAATGGCCGCGGAAGCGGTAGGTGATGGCCTCGATGAAGACCGGCCCTTCGCCGCGACGCAGGAGCTTCAGCGCCTCGTCCACGCTCCGGCGAACGGCCATCACGTCCATGCCGTCGACCTGCTCGCTGCGGATGCCGTACGCCTCCGCCCGCTTGTAGATCTCCGCTAGGGCGCTGACCTTCCGCATGGCGGTGCCCATGGCGTAGAAGTTGTTCTCGCAGATGAAAAGCACCGGCAGGCGCCAGACCGCGGCGAGGTTCAGCGACTCGTGGAAGGCGCCCTCGTTGACGGAGCCGTCCCCGAGGAAGCAGCAGACGATGCTGCCGTCCTTCTCGTACTGGCAGCCCATCGCCAGGCCGCAGGCGAGCGGGAGGTGGCCGCCCACGATGGCGTAGCCGCCCATGAACCGCCGCGAGGCGTCGAACAGGTGCATGGAGCCGCCTATGCCCTTGCTGACGCCCGTAGCCTTGCCGAAGAGCTCGGCCATCACCCTGTCGGCCTCGACGCCGCGGGCCAGGGCGTGCCCGTGTTCGCGGTAGTGGCTGACGATGTAGTCCTCCGGCTTCAGCAGCGAGATGGCGCCTACCGCTACTGCCTCCTGCCCGATGTAGAGGTGGAGGAAGCCCCGGATTCGCCCGCGGGCGTACATCTCCGCCGCCTTCTCCTCGAAGCGGCGGATGAGCACCATCTGGTGCAGAAGGTGCGAAAGCTCCTCCTTGGATACGCCCGCCAGCGCCCTCTCCGAGATCGCCATCAGCGTCCCTGCCTCAGGGGTGCATAGAAGTGGATCGACTGTCCGCTGAAGGCCATGCCTGCCTCGTGGAAGGCCTCCGCCAGCGTGGGGTGGGCGTGCACGGCGTAAGCGATCTCCGCCGGCGTAGTCTCGAGCACTGCCGCCAGGCTCGCCTCGGCGATCATCTCGGTCGCGTTCGGCCCGACGATGTGGTAGCCGAGGATATCGTGCGATTCCTCGTCCACCACCAGCTTCACGAAGCCCTCGCTCTCGCCTAGCGCGATCGCCTTGCCGTTGGCGCGGATCGGGAAGCGCCCGATGCCCACCTTGCGGCCCTGCTCCTTCGCCTGCGCCTCACTGAGGCCGAGGCTCCCGACCTGCGGCTCGCAGTAGACGGCGCGCGGCATCTTGTCGTAGTCCAGCGGCGGCGGGTCATGGCCGGCGATAGTTTCGACCGCGGTGATGCCCTGGTGTGAGGCCACATGGGCGAGCAACAGTCGCCCGGTGACGTCGCCGATCGCGTAGACGCCCGGGATGTTCGTGCGCGCATACTCGTCGATCTTCACCCAACCGCGGTCGAGCTCCACGCCCGCTTCCTGGAGTCCCAGGCCCTCCGTATTCGGCCCGAAGCCAACCCCGATGAGACAGCGCTCTGCGACGATGTCCTCGCGCTTGTCTCCGCTGGAGACGGTCACGGTGACGCCGCCCTCGCCGGCCTTGATCCCTTCGACCTTCGTCGAGGTCTTGATCGCTATTCCCTGCGCCTTGAAGGCGCGCTCCACGGCTCGGCTGACGTCGGCGTCCTCGTTGGGCAGGACGCGGTCCAGCATTTCGACGATGGTGACCTCCGAGCCGAAAGTGCGGTACAGATAGCCGAACTCGGCGCCTATCGGCCCCGCGCCGACGATGACGATGGAAGCAGGCGGCCGCTTCAGCTCCAGCGCCTCGCGGGAGGTGAGGATGCGGTCGCCGTCGATCGGGACGCCCGGCAGCGAGCGCGTGACCGCGCCCGTTGCCACGATGACGTTGGCGGCCTCGATGCTGCGGTTCTCGGGCGTGATCGTGACCCTGGTCGGACTGGCGAGCTTCGCCGTGCCGCGTATGACCTCGACCTTGTTCTGCTCGAGCAGCGTTTTCACCCCGCCGACCATCTTCGTCACCACTTCGCGGCTGCGGTCCACTGCCACGCCGAGGTCGAGGCGCAGGTTGTCGTAGCCGATGCCGTAGGCGGTGGCGCGGCGGATCTCGTTCACCAGGTCGGCGCTATGCAGCAGGGCCTTCGAAGGGATGCAGCCCCAGTTAAGGCACAGTCCCCCGATCTCGCTCTTCTC
Source organism: Dehalococcoidia bacterium (assembly GCA_035574915.1). NCBI lineage: Bacteria > Bacillati > Chloroflexota > Dehalococcoidia > Dehalococcoidia bacterium. The sequence continues at coordinate 3,751 of DATLYJ010000168.1, forward strand.
GATGATTGCCGTCTTGAGCCCGAGCTGCGCCGCGCGGATGGCAGCGACATAACCGCCGGGGCCGGAGCCGATGATCGCGATGTCGAAGTCAGGCATGAAGGACCTCTCCGTTCCCGGACGTCCGGCGCCGCCCCTCGCGGACGGGCGGCTCGACAGGGAGCGGGATAAACCGCTCCCTTGCATGATAGGAGCCCCCTGCCCCCGCCGAAACGCCGGGCGCCGCGCCGGCCAGCCGCGCCTGTTCCCCTGCGTGGTAGGAGGAGCGCACCAAGGGCCCCGCCTCCACATGGCGGAAGCCCATCTGCAGGCCGGCGGCCCTGATCTCGTCGTATTCGCGGGGCTCCCAGTAACGGACGACGGGCAGGTGCTTGTCGTCCGGCCGCAGGTACTGCCCCACCGTCAGAAGGTCGCAGCCGTGCTCCCGCAGGTCACGCATGGTCTGCAGCACTTCCTCCGCAGTCTCGCCGAGGCCGACCATGAGGCCGGACTTCGTCGTGATCCCCGGGTCGATGTCCTTGGCCCGCCGCAACAGCTCGAGGGATCGCTGGTAGCGCGCCTTCGGGCGGACGCGCGGGTAGAGCCGCGGCACCGTCTCCGTGTTGTGGTTGAGCACCACGGGCTTGGCTTCGACCACCGTACGCAGCGCGTCCCAATTGCCTTCGAAGTCCGGGATTAGCACCTCCACGCGGCATTCGGGCACACGATGCCTGATCGCGCGCAGACAGGCGGCGAACACCGAAGCCCCGCCGTCCTCGAGGTCGTCCCGGTTCACGGAGGTGATTACGGCATAGTCCAGGCGCAGCGCTTCTACGGTGCGCGCCAGGCGCAGCGGCTCCAGGAGGTCGAGTCCCTTAGGGCGGCCGGAGGTGACGGCGCAGAAGCCGCAGGAGCGGGTACAGACGTCACCGAGGATCATGAAGGTGGCAGTGCCGGCGTTCCAGCACTCGCCCATGTTCGGGCAGTGCGCCTCCTCGCAGACAGTGTGCAACTGCTCGCGGCGCACGAGGCCGAGCATCGAGCGATAGCGGTCGCCGTCGCGGAAACGGACCTTGAGCCAGTCCGGCTTCGGCAGCTTTTCAGCGACCAATGACGGCCAACCTCTCGCCCGCGGGCGCAGGGACGGCGAAGCCGCCTTCGATCAGTGCCACGCCGAAGCTGACGGCGAAGGCCTCCGCCACCGCGTCCTGGACCGCATCCATCGGCGGGGCCTCGGCGAGCAGCGCCGCCATGCTGGTGACGCTTGCGTCCCTGAGCCCGCAGGGGACGATGGCTTCGAACCAGGAGAGGTCCGTGCTCACGTTGAGGGCGAAGCCGTGCGTGGTCACGCCCTCGCGCACCCGCACGCCGATAGCGGCGATCTTGGCGCCTCCGGCCCAGACTCCTGGCCGCCCCTGGACGCGCTCGCCTGGGATGCCGAACTCCGCCAACGCCCGCACGAGCATATCCTCGAGGAGGCGGACGTAGTCGCCGGGCAGGATGCCCCGTCCGCGCAGGTCCAGGACTGGATAGCCGACGAGCTGGCCCGGGCCGTGGAAGGTGATGTCGCCGCCCCGGTCGGCGTCGACGATCTCCGCGCCGCGGGCCAGGATCTCGGCCGGGTCGACGAGAATGTGCTCGGCCTTCGCGCGGCGGCCAAGCGTGTAGACGGGCGGGTGCTGCAGGAGGAGGAGCGTCTCCTGCCCGGTGCCATCTCGCACTCCTCGCGCCAGAAGCTGCTGCCACGACAAGGCGTGGTGGTAGTCAACAGTCCCGGGGCGGAGGAGGTGGACGGTGGTACCGCTCATGGTCCCTGCTATCGCGCCGCAAAGGCGGCCGCTACGCCGGCTGTACCTTGTCGATCCTAGCACAGGGTTATCGGCAGCCAGATGAACTTTGCCTTAAGGCTCATGGCTGCCGGTTGCAGTGGAGCGTACGGTCAGGCAGCGCCGAAGAGGTATGAGCGCGAAAGGGCGTGGGCGTAGCGCGCCCACTTCGACGGCCCGTTGCTGGTCAGCCAGACCAGTGTAGCGTTGGGCCGGCCAAGGTAGGTCCGGTAGGCCTCCGCGACCAGGTCCAGATTGGAGACTCGCTCTCCCTTGGGGCCGCGCCGCCAGTCGTTCCGGGCCCAGGCCGGCGCCCAGTCCTTCAGCGTGTTCACGACGGTCTGGCTGCTCGAGTAGACCGTGACGCGCTCCGCGGGCGACGCCATGCGCATCCCCTCGATCACGGCGCGCAGCTCCATCCTGCTGCTCGTCGTGGCGGGCTCTTCCCCGAAGACCTCGCGGACGACCGCCCCTCCCAGGACCCGCACCGCGGCCCAGCCTCCCGGCCCCGGATTGGGGTCGCAGGACGCGCCGACGAAGATGCCGTGGTCCGGCCCGCCTGACGTCGTCTCGAGCACGGGATCCACGGTGACCAGCGCCTCCCGCGGCCGCTCTCTCGAGCCGCATGACAGGCAGCGTACGAGCTGCCAGAGCGGGAACATCTGGGCCAGCTCGGGCGCGGGCTCGAACTCCTTTCCGCACTCCTGGCAGAGATTGACCTTCGTGGAAACCAGGGCACCCGCAGAGCTGCACATGTTCTGACTCCTCCTGTGACGGCTGTTTCGCTCGCAGCAGGAGGGTTGTAGCCGACTAGAACAAACGTGTCAAGCCCCCCGTCAGGGGCCGCAGGCGATGCTCGTCAGCACCTTCGGCGGATGCTGCAGCGTGCGGTGCACGGGACAGCGGTCGGCAATCTCCAGGAGGCGCGCCACCTGGGCGTCATCGAGGTCGCCGCGGAGCGAGACGTGGCGACGGATCACCTCGATGCGCCCACCCGGGCCCGCGGCCTCGACTTCCTCCGCCGTGCACTCCTCGCAGTCGCGAGCGAAGACGCGCTCGTGCTCGAGGTGTACGGAGACCTCGTATAGCGGCCATTCCTTGCGCCGGGCGTACATGACCAGGGTCATTGCCGTGCAGGCGCCGAGGGCGGCCAGCAGCAGCTCGTAAGGGTTCGGGCCGAGCCCGTCGCCGCCTACCTCCTCCGGCTCGTCGGCTACGAAGCCGTGGCGGCCGTCGTTCACGAAGAGGGCGTAGTTGTGGTCGGCCAGTGTCTGGACTGTCACCTTCTCCATACTTCAAGGATGTCTCGGGTCCCGGCAGCCCAGATCGGGCCGAAAGGACCAATATCGCTCTGCAAACGGCATGTATACTCCGCCTGGTTTGAGGAGGGCATGGCTGAAGCCGACAAGCCGATGACGCTGCCTGCCGCGCTGGCCGCGACCGCCGCGCGCTACGGCCCGCGCGTGGCCTACGTAGCAGGGCGGCGCGACCCCCAGCCGGTTACCTGGTCCGAGGTGTACAGCCGCGCCGCGGCATTCGCCGCCGGCCTCGTGGCCCTTGGCCTCCAGAAGGGCGACAGGGTAGCCATCTGCGCCGAGAACGGCGTCGAGTGGGTTGTCGCCTGTCACGGCACTCTCATGGCCGGCGGCGTCCTGGTGCCCATCTACTACGACCTCAAGCACCAGGAAATCAGCGACCAGGTGCGCAGGCCGGAGTGCCGCGTGGTCGTGGCCTCGGACGCCACGCTGGCGAAGATCCCGGAGCGCTCTCCCGGCCTCGAGCGCGTTGTGGTGATCGGCGAAGGCCGGCGGGAAGCCCGCGGCGGCCTGCTGCGCCGGCACCCGGCGGAGACGCTGGCGTTCGAGGCCGTGGCTGCGGCCGCGACCTCCGAGAGCAGGCAGGCCCTGCTCGAGCGCGAGCCGCGGCCGGATGATCTCGCTGCCATCATCTTCACCTCCGGCACGACGGGCGGCGCGAAGGGCGTCATGCTCACGCACCGCAACTTCATGGCCAACGCTCACTCGACTCTCCGCGCCATCGACATCGATGAGGACGATTCCGTGCTTCTCGTCCTGCCCCTGCACCATGCGATGCCGTTCATCGCCGCCATCGTGCTCGTATGCCTGGCCGGCGCGCGCGTGGTCATCGAGAACGACGTCCGCCGCGTCCGGGACCGCATGGCTACGGAGAAGCCGACTCTCTTCTTCGGCGTCCCGGCGCTGTACGACATCATGTACCGCAACGTGCTCGCCCGGGCGGAGTCGGAAGGGCGGCTGGAGACGCTGCGGCGCTGGCAGGCGCGCGTGCTGGGCGTCAAGGAGCGGACGGGGGTGAACATCGGGCCCCTCTTGTTCCGCCAGGTTCATGCGGCGCTCGGCGGCCGGCTGCGGTTTTTGGTCAGCGGCGGAGCGGCGCTCAACCCGCAGACCGCACGCAACTTCTTCAGCCTCGGCCTGCCGCTGCTCCAGGGCTGGGGCATGACCGAGGCCTCTCCTGTCGTGGCCGTACAGCGCTACTCGGCGCGCCGCTTCCGCTTCACGAAGTACTACGAGGAACACGTCGGCAGCGTCGGCCCGCCGATCCCGGGGGTTGAGGTCAAGCTAATCGACGTGCCGGACAAGGACATCCGCGTCAGCCTGCAGGGAGAGGGCGAGGTCATAGTGCGCGGCGAGAACGTCTTCCAGGGCTACTGGCACGCCGAAGAGCAGACCCGCGCCGCCAAGCTCGGCGAATGGCTTCTCACCGGCGATCTCGGGCGTATAGACGAAGACGGCAACATCTACCTGACCGGCCGCAGCAAATACATCATCGTTCTCGAGTCCGGCGAAAAGGTGCACCCGGACGAAGTCGAGGAGAAGTTGGCGGAGTCGCAGGTGCTCGAGGACGTCTGCGTCCTGGGGCGCAAGACGCGGGACAAGACGCAGGTGGCGGCCGTGGTTTACCCCAACGTGGCGTCGACCATTGCCCTGCTCGAGAAGGAAGGCCTGCAACCATCCGAGGAGACGGTGCGGCGGGTCGTTTCGGGCGAGGTCGACCGCCTGATGGCGCAGCTGGCGCCCTACAAACGCATCAGCCAGGTGCTCCTCGCCGATACGCCCCTGCCGAAGACCCCGCTGCGCAAGATCGCGCGTTCGGAGCTCTCCGAGGAGTACCGCTTTTCCGTGCAGCGCTGGCGCGACAGCCAGGCAGAGAGCGAGATCCTGCCTTCCTGAACGGCGTCCGGTCCGCCGCCTGAGCGGCTGGCTCGCGGGACGCGCGCCTCGGAGACGCGTCCTGCCGCCAACAGACCCGCCGCAAGCAGCCCGTCGCCCTCGTGGCCAGGGGGCGTGGGCGTGTTGCCGTGTCGCCGTCAGTCCTTCGTGACAGCGGCGGGTGACACTTACACCGCGCACCTTGCAGGCCATTCGCCTTAAGGTGGCGCGCGGCGAGTCCCTGCGGGAGGAGGACGGCAATGCCTGACCGCAAGTTGCTGCTTTCCATAGACGGAGGCGGGATAAGGGGCATCATCCCGATATGCATGCTCATCAAGCTCGAGGAAGCGACCGGTAGGCCGGCGAAGGAGACCTTCGACTTCGTCGCCGGCACTTCGACCGGCTCCGTAATCGCTGCCTCCATCGCGGCCGGGATACCGGCCGCGAGGATGCTGGACCTTTACCTGAAGTACGCCTCGGAGGTCTTCCCGCAGCGGCCCTGGAACTTCCCCAAGCGCGTGCTGCTGGGGTACATGTACTCGTCGCGGAAGCTGAACGATGTGCTGGCGCGAGAGGCCGGACCCGCGCGGGACTGGGCCCTGAACGACGTGCCTGAAGGGCTCGACATCCTGATCACGGCCAAGCGGGTCGACGACGGCATGCCCTGGTACTACGTCAAGGACAACCCCCGGAACTCGGGGCGCGCCGGGAAGTTGCGCCTGCTTGATGCCGTGACCGCCTCCGCGGTTGCGCCAACGTACTTCGAGCCCTGGCACGTCTTCGAGCCGGCGCCCCCTCCGGGAGAACGCCCTGCCGGCCGGCAGGTGGACGGCGGCGTCGGCGTTGCGGGCAACCCCGTCTACCAGGCCTGCGTGGAGGCGTTCTACTTCACCGGGTCCTATACGCCGGAGGACACGACTGTCATCTCGCTCGGCACCGGCCGCTTTCAGTCCTACAGCAACCCGGGCGGCCTCCTGGCCATCATTCCCTGGATCACCTGGACCCTGAACGAACTGCTGGACTCGGCGAATGAGCAGCAGACCGAGTTGGTGCAGCGCCACTTCCCGGAAATGCCCTTCTACCGCCTCTCGCCGGACATGAAGGCGATAGAGCCTTCTCTGAAGAAGGGGATCGGCCAGGACGACATCAAGGCCATACCGCTGCTCAAGCGCATCGGCGAGAAGTTCGCCGCGACGATCGACTGGCCGTCGGTCCTGGACGGTACGGACAGGCGCTTTCTCATCACACCCGGGCGCACCCTGCCGGCTCAGTACCAGACGGCCTGACGCCGTCCTTTCCGTCGGCCACAGCGTGCGCAGGCAGGAAGGTCTCCGCCTCGCAGGCGTGCAGCGCGGCCGTCGGCCTCGACCGGCATGGCAGCAGCATCACGGGCTGATGGGCCGTGGTGGCGCGGCGAACGGAGGGGTCTGGCCGGCCCGGCTTGCCTCTATACTCGATCCCATGAAGCCGGAGACGGCAATCGTGACCATGCTCATGGCGGTCTTCGGCCTGGCCGTCGTTGTCGTCGGGGCCGGTATGCTCGAGGGGCCGGCCACGAGCGCCGCCGCGCCGGCGCCTCGCGCCCGTCCTCAGGCAAACCCACCTCAACCCGTCGTCGCTGCCACGCGCGGGCCGCTGCAGGCAACCCCGGCCGCCAACCTCCCGGAGGAAGCCCGCGCGCGTGATGCCCAGCGCCTCACGGAGCTACAGGCGATCGCCGTGGCCCTGCGCAGCTACTACGAGGACCGCAAGGCATACCCCAGCACGTCGAACCAACTGCAGACGGGCTGCGTCTACCAGAACGCGGACAAGCTCTGTGTCCTGAGGGGCGCCGTTGGCCTCGACACGCTTACCGACGCCCGCGGCGGCAACGATTTCGGCTACTGGTACATCTCGGACGGCCAGACCTACACGCTCATAGCTTCCCTGGAGGGCGCGGCGGAGGGTGGTGACACCTGTCCGGAAGCAGCCTCCCTGCTCCGGAAGCCCAACATCTTCTGCTTGAGGTCGCACCAGTAGGGTCAGCGGTCGTCCTGGGGCCTGTCGTCCTCAGGCTCCTCGGGCGGCTTGAAGAGGTCGCTCATGCCTGCGGCATCGCCCAGGCGCCGCCTCAGCTCTTCCTGTATCTCCCGGAGCTGCTCCGGAGTCACGCCCATCCGGGTCAAGGTCCCTTGCAGGAGGCGCCTGACTTCCTCGAGGTCGTGCCGGATAAGGGCGTCCGCAAGCTCCAGCTGGGTCTCGACGGCAATGAAGGCCTCGCGCCTTTCGCTCTCCCCGCTCATCGAGAGGATGGTCGAGGCGAGGCGTGCGAACAGGTTCGTGGTGCGCGCGATGCGAATGCGGTCCTGAGGGTGCTCGGGGAAGTCGCCGGTGACTGCGACCTCCAGGCCCGTGCGCTTGTCTGTCGCCACGTACTGTTCCGGCATGGCGCATAGAGCATAGCGCAGCGGCGTGAAGAAAGCGCCGCGCTTGACACGCGGGCCGCTTGCGCCAAATATGCTCACGTCCCCAGACCCCGCGCAGTCTCGACAAGGAGCAACCAGTGAAAGCGGCTGTCTTCCACGGCCCGAACCAACCCCTGACGATAGAGCAGATCGACATCGACAAGCCGCAGGCGAACGAGATCGTCGTCAAGACGATGGCTTCAGGCGTCTGTCACAGCGACCTGCACTTCGTCGACGGCTTCTACCCGATGCGGGCGCCCGCCGTCCTGGGCCACGAGACGTCCGGCATCGTCGAGGAGGTGGGTAGCGCTGTCACCTACGTCAAGCCCGGCGACCACGTCATCGCCTGCCTCTCGATCTTCTGTGGCCGCTGCGATAACTGCCTGAGCGGCAAGACGCACCTCTGCCAGGACCGAGCCTCCACCATGCGCGGCCGCAATGATCCGCCACGGCTGTCCTGGAAGGGCCAGGCTGTCGGCCAGATGGCGAACCTCGCCAGCTTCGCCGAGAGGATGCTCCTGCACGAGAACTCGGTGGTGAAGATCCCGGATGACTACCCCTTCGACCGCGCCGCCCTCATCGGCTGCGGCGTGACCACTGGCGTCGGCGCCGCCCTCAACACCGCGAAGGTCGAGCCGGGGAGCAGTGTCGCCGTCTTTGGCTGCGGCGGCGTCGGCCTCTCCGTAATCCAGGGGGCGCGCATCGCCGGGGCGCGCATGATCATCGCCGTCGACACCATCGAGGCGAAGCTGGCGACAGCCCGCGAGCTGGGCGCCACGCACGTCATCGACGCCTCTTCGAGCGACCCGGTGCAGAAGATCATCGAGATGACGGGCGGCGGCGCGGACTACACTTTCGAGGCGATCGGCAACGCCAAGGTAGCGGAGCAGTGCTTCGACGCCCTCTGTCCCGGGGGCACGGCCACGGTGATCGGCATGATCCCCGTCGGGCAGAAGGTGGAGATCACCGGCAGTGCCCTCCTGCGCGAGAAGAAAATCCAGGGCTCGTCGATGGGCTCGAACCGCTTCCGCGTCGACATGCCGAAGTACATCGAGTTCAACCTCCAGGGCCGCCTGAAGCTGGACGAGATGATCAGCCGCCGCCTGAAGTTGGAGGACGTGAACGACGCCTTCCGCGCGATGAAGGCCGGCGAGGTGGCCCGCCAGGTGATCATGTTCGATTGAGGCGCAATGGCCTCTCGCCTAGGAGCCGGCCTCCCGGGGGGGCGGCTCCTTGCTTTTCGCCCGGACCGTACGGGCGAAGGCTTGACATCGAGGACTTCGTCGGCGCAAAGTTCCAGTGAACGGAAAGGTTAGGGTATTTGGCGAGCTTGTTCGGCCGCGGCAGAATCAACGGCATCGCGACAGCGGCCGTCCAGGCGCCCGAGGCCGCCGTGGCCCTGCCCGCCACCGCGGCCCCACCCGCACCGCCCCCGGACGAAGCTCCCGTCGCCGTGGGCCACGGCGGCGGTCGCCCTCCGCGCCGCTATACCGGCGAGGACCTGACGACCGGCAGCATCCCCAAGAAGCTCTGGAAGCTCTCCTGGCCGCAGATCGTTGAGTCCGTCCTCAACGTCGCCGACCAGCTCGCCGACCTCATCTGGGCGGGCCGCATCGGCACGCGCGAGGTCGCGGGCCTCGGCGTGTCCCAGAACTACGTCATGGTCGCGAGCACCGGCCGCATGGGTTTCGACACCGCCATGCGCGCCATGGTCGCCCGTGCTGTGGGCGCGGGCGATATCGCGCGCGCCAACCACGTGGCGCTGCAGGCGTTTTCGCTAAGCGGCGTCTACTCGGTCCTCATGGCGATGATCGGCGTCCTCTTCACGGAGCCGCTCCTGCGGCTCCTCGGCGTGCCGGACGACGTCATCGCGGCCGGCGCCGGCTACATGCGCGTGCAGTTCATCGGCCAGGGCACCATGGCTTACCGCATGATGAGCGGCGCCGCCCTGCAGGCCTCGGGCGACACCATCACACCCATGAAGGCGACCACGGTCTCGCGCCTGATCCACATCGGCCTAAGCCCGGCGCTCGTGTTCGGCCCCTGGATGTTCCCCGAAATGGGGCTCGTCGGCGCGGCAGTCGCCAACATCGTGGCTCAGACTGTCGGCGCAGGGATGAACTTCACGGCCCTGTTCACCGGCAAGTCCCGCCTGCACCTCAGCTTCCGCGGCTACCGCCCGGACGGCCAGGTCCTGTGGCAGATCATCCGTACCGGCTGGCCGGCCTCGATCACGATGGCCGAGCGCAACTTCGCCACGCTGCTCCTGTACGGCCTCGTGTCCCCCTACGGCGCCACCACGCTGGCAGCGTTCTCCCTCACCAGGAGGGTCGAAATGCTGGCGATGATGGGCGCCATGGGCATGGGGCAGTCCGCGGGCGTGATGGTCGGGCAGAACCTCGGCGCCGGCAAGCCCGAGCGAGCGAAGAAGACCGTCGCCTGGGCGCTCTTCTTCGTGACCGCCCTGTCAGCCTCCATCGTCATCTGGATGCTCATCTTCCCGAAGGCGTTCTTGCACATCTTCAACAACGACCCCGAGCTCCTCGAGGAGGCTTCTCACTGGCTGCGCATTCAGGCCATCGGCTATTTCGTGATGGGCACGGGCATGGTCTTCCAGCAGTCCTACAACACGGCCGGAGACACCCTGACGCCCATGCTCACAACGCTGGTCTCCATCTGGTTCGTGCAGCAGCCCCTGGCAGTCCTCCTGCCGGACATTGGCCTGGGCGAGCTCGGCATCGCCTGGGCAATCGTCATCGGCCTGGCCGTGAGGCTGGCGATCTACGTGCCCTACTACTTCTACGGCCGGTGGCTGCGTATCCGGCTCTGAGGAGGAGCACTAAGCCTTCAGAAGCCAGCGGCCCCGGCTCTCAGGCAAACCAGGTTTGCGTGGAGAATGCGGCCGCCGGTCCCGGCTCAGGTGGAGGCTGGTGGCAGGACGCGCTCCAGCCACGGCTTCAGGTCGGCGACCACGTCGCCGCTGATCTCATGCGCCATCGGGTACTCGTGGTACTCGGGGCTGTAGCCTTCGGCTTCGAGGAACGCCTTCGTTTCGCGTCCGCGCTCGACGGCCACAAGCTGGTCCCAGATGCCGTGACAGAGAAAGATCGGCAGGTCGCGCGTCGCTGGCAGGCGCTCGCGCAGGCCGTCGGCGTCGCGGAAGGCGCCGCTCATGACCGCCAGGCCCGCGAAGACATCGGGCCGCGGCAGGCCGAAGCGCAGCGTCAGTCCGCCGCCCTGCGAGAAGCCTCCGAGCAGGACGCGGCCAGGCTTGGCGCCCGCTGCCTCCATGACCTCTTCGAGGAAGCCAGCCAGGCGCTCCTCGACGCTCGGTCCCTCGTCCGGCGCTTCGGGCATGCCGGGCCTCCCCCGCGACCAGCTGTAGCCGACCTGGCCGCCGCCGATGTCGAGCGGGTAGGGTGCGTTCGGGCAGGCGTACATGTAGCCCGTGGAGTGAATCGCGGGAGTGAGTCCCGCGAGGTCGTACATGCTCGCGCCGAAGCCGTGCAGGAGCATGACGAGCGGGTAGGCCACCCCGGGGCTATAGTCGTCCGGGCGGATGAGCAGGTAGGTGAGGGGCCCGCCGTCGAACACTCTTGCTTCCAAGCCAGAGCCTCCTCTACTCGCGCTGCCGTTCCAGGAGCGTAAGCGGAATGGCGGCCGCGGGCAATCGCGGCCCGGGCGCAGGGCACGAGGGCGCTGGCTGCGGCCCGCGAGCGGCTGCGTCGCCTGACACCTGGCGCTGCCGCTACGGCAGCGCTGCCAACAGCTTCTCGAGGCGGTCCGTGGTCTCCACCATCCCGCTCTCCATGCCCGTCGCGATCGCGGAGTCTCTCGCTTCACGCGACCTGTAAAGGCTCGTGATGGTCATGAGGGTCTTGCCGTCGCGCTCCTCGAAGGTGGTCGTGTTCAGGGTGCCACCGCCCATGACCTCCATCTCGTCCCCTTCGAAGACCTCCGTGGCCACGAAGCGCTCCGGGCGGACGACTTCCCGATACTCGCCGCCCAGCCCCATCTGGCCCCCCTCCCGCAGCCTCCACACGAAGCGGTAACGTCCTCCTGGCCGGAGGTCGACCTCACAGATGATCAGCTCGTCCCCCTCCCGGCCAAACCAGCGCCGCAAGTGCTCCGGCTTCGTCCAGGCGTCGAATACGAGCTCGCGCGGGGCATCGAAGACGCGGCGCGCCACGATCTCGAGGTCCGACGGCGTTGTTATGACGAGGCGGTTCGTGCTCTGGTGGACCATGGTCCTGCTCCCTTCTGGGTACGTCCGCCGGTTGCGAGAGGGCGGCTCATCCGCCCTGAAATGCCCGCTCGAGCGCCGCAATGTCCAGCTTCTTCATCGGCAGCAGGGCCTGGGTGACGCGAGCCACCTGCTCGTCGCTGCCACGCTCCAGCATCTCGTCCATACCAGCCGGCACGATTTGCCAGGAGAGCCCGTACCTGTCCTTCAGCCAGCCGCACTGCTCGGCCTCAGGGTCGGCGGACAGCCTGTCCCAGTAGTAATCGATCTCCTCCTGAGTCTCGCAGTAGACCATGAAGGAAATCGACTCGTTGAACTTGAAGAGCGGCCCGGCGCTGATCGCCATGAACGGCTGGCCGCAGAGTTCAAACGAGACGACCTCGGTGTCGCCGGAGGGCGTGTCGCGGAGCGTCGTGAGGTTCGTGATCCTGGACTGCGGGAAGACGGAGGTGTAAAACTCCGCCGCCTCCTTCGCCTCCCTGTCGTACCAGAGATGAGGCACGATCTTCTGCTTGATAGCCGTCATTTCAGTCCTCCTCCGTTTTCGGGTACCCCATTACCGCTAACCAGGTGCGAGCCAGGCCGCACTGGGTTGCCGTCCGCTTTCAGGTCCTCGAGCAGGCTGTCGAGGCGGGAGAAGCGCTCCTCCCAGAACTCGCG
>DATLYJ010000169.1 GCA_035574915.1 Dehalococcoidia bacterium
GGGCCCCTTGAACTCCGAGCCGCCGTCGGTCAGCACGCGCCGCAGGGGCCAGCCGGCCCGCCGGTAGAGGGGCGCGAGGATCTCCCGGAGGAAGCCAGCGGCGGCCTCGGCCGAGAAGGCGGGCAGCAGCCAGGCCACGCCATAGGAGCACGCGGCATCGCAGGCGGTGATCTGCCAGACCCGGCCCACGCCCTTGAGCTTGCCGATGTAGAAGGTGTCCAGGCAGACCAGCTCGCCGGGGACGGCGGCCTGCACGTGGCGCGCCCCCTGGTCGCGGGCGCGGGCCAGCTGGCGCCGCGTACGCTCGGTCAGCAGCCCGCAGGTTCCCGTGCTGTGGTGCTCGAGCAGGGCCAGGCGCTCCCGCCGCCGCCCCAGCCCGGCCCGGCGCAGGATCCGCTGGACGGTGCTGGGGCTCAGCGGCACGCCCAGGTCGCGGGCGAGCTGCAGGCTCACCCGTCGGCAGCCCCACGTCGGCCAGGCCAGGGCCTGGCCCACGACCAGCCGCGCCACGTGGGGCGGGACGTGGGACGGCCGCCCGGGGCGGGCCTGCCGGCGCCGGGGGTGCAGGCCGTCGCGCCCGTAGCGCTCGAACCGCCGGCGCCAGCGATAGAACAGCGTGCGGCTGATCCCCAGCTCCCGGCACGCCGCCGTCACGTTCTGCAGTTCCTGCGCCCGGGCCATGACACGCAGCCGAAACGCCAGTATGCTGTCCTCGAGGGTCATCAGCTCCTCCTCCCACAGTGCTGGCCTTGTGGTGGTTCGCACTCTGGGAAGGATAGGGCCGATGGCCCTCTCTGCTTCTCCCCGGTGTCAACACTAATACGAGTCCGGACAGGCTAGGCTACTTGGTGCAGGGCTTCAAGCAGCACGGATCGTTCTCGCACTTAAGGTTGCTGCTCTTCTGCTTGATCACGACCTGCTCCGGCCCGGAGCCCTGGCCGGACGTCGCCGGACCGCCGGGCGCTGCGGCGGGCGCGTCAGGGCCGCTCTCCGGCTTGGCGGAGGGCTTCCGAATGTTCCTGACAATGATCGACCCGGACGGCGTGGTGATGCTGCTCGACGGACCGCTTGGCGAGCCGGAAGACGGACCCGACGGCGGCGTGGGCGTGCCGGCGCCGGGCGCCGCGACGGGAGGACTGCTCTTCGTCTTGATCACGAGCTCTTCTCCCGGCGAGGACTTTGCGCCGGCCCCGGCGGGCTCCTGGGCCAGACAGACGTTGGCGACACAGAGGCTCGAGGCGAGCGCGACGGCGACGAGACCCGTTGTTCGCATGCGGAGATCCTCCTTCGGGTTCTGTCTAGCACGGGGGCGCGCCGGCCTGGAAGCTTTGCGGAACGGACGCGCGCGCATGGTATCGTGAGCCCGCATGGACACTCCCAGGCTCGTTCTCTCCGTTGGCTGTCTGGCTTGCGCCCTGATCGCGGCCGGGTGCGCCTCCACGCCCTCGGCGCCGGATTCCGACAGGCCCAGAACGGCGGCCGTGCGGATCACGTCGGACCGCGCGAGCGTGAGCGGCTGCTCCTCGGTCGGGATCGTCAGCGACGACGACCTCGACGACATGCGGAAGAAGGCCGCCAGGATGGGCGGCGACGCCGTCGTCCTCTTCGCGGCGACGCCGGGCGCGCGGCCGGGCTGGTTCGGCCCGGTCATCACGCAGGTGCACACCGGCGAGGTGTACCGGTGCCAGCGTTGACGCCAGTCGGGCCGGCGGAAGCCTAGTCGGCGCGGGGCCTCGCGCAAGGGCCCCGCCGCTTCGCGCCTATATGGGCTGCAGAGGATCGCGCAGCCCCTGAAAGCGCCACGAGCCTCAGCGCAACGCTGAGAGCGCCGGAATCGCCCGGCGCGCGACTTCGACGTAGTGCGGGTCGATCTCGACGCCCACGCTCGAGTACCCCACCGCATTGGCGGCGGCCAGGGTGGAGCCAGAACCGGCAAATGGGTCAACGACGGTGCCTTCACCCAGCGGAAGAACAGCGCGTACCAACTGGCGCAGGAACGACTGGGGCTTGAGGCTCGGATGGGGTGCAAGAGCTCGCTCGGCTGGCCGCGTCGGATGCGACGCGATGACGTCGCCGAAGGGCCTCCGCTCTGACACGCGGCGGAACCCCCCCGTCTTCCACCTGCGCAGGTTGTCCGCGACCCGCCCCTCGAGGGGCTTGCGGAACAGGAGCCACGGCTCCCACATCGAGCGCGGCATGACGCTCACGCCAGGAAACTCGCGATGGGCGTTCTTGGGGCGGTCCCCGCCCCGCATGGTCATCACCAGCCGCACAATCTCTCCCCGGCGTTGCCGGGTGAAGGAACACGGTGTCTGCTCCACTGGACGCCGCTGCAGACGTTCCTGGACAGCGTGCCGCTCGCCAAGGAGAAGCTCCTGGCGGTGGCGTGAGGAGGCTGAGGGCCGTGCGCGTGGATCGGACACCGGGGCACTTCCCCGCCTGTTAGATCAGGTCTTGACTTTTACAACTCAACGAAGTCGCAGCTCCTGTCAAAATCTCTGGCGTCCCAAGAGTAACGTGCCTTGGTTTCGTCTAACTGGCAAAATGGACCGGGCACACTTTTGTCTGTGACGACCTTTTGCGTCTCGTACGTCCAAAGACGGAGCGGAAAGCTAGGGTTTTTCGGGTCGATCGGCTTCGACTCAAGCGTGGAGATGACAACCACGCCGCAGATGCCGTCCGGACCGTGGTTGCTGACCCACTTGTCTCCCAGTTGCTTGATGAATGTCTCCTTCCAGGGATTCGCCCAAATGCGGCACGTCCGCGTGTACTTCTGGAGGCCGTACCAAATGAACTCTCGAATAGTCTCCGGCGTGGGCTTATCACACATCGCATCGAAGCGTTGAAGCCAGCCGCTAAGGAACGCCGTGAGCCGGGGCAAGATATCCCGAGTCGAGGTGACCTTGGCTGCAAGATCGGCCATGTCCTTGCGTTGATCCTTGCACATCTTCCCCACGTCACGCGGGTCGACCTCGCGAAGCTGCTTTTCGAGCTCAGCTGCGGCCGCCTCAGGAGTCTTGACCAGATCGACGCGGATCTGAACGAAGCTACAGGTCATCTGCCGCCCGTCGGGCGAAATCTCGCATTCGGCAGACACGGACGATACGTCAGCGGGGTTATTGTTCCTGAGGGGGCCGATGATGATGCGTTCGGCAGATGCGTCAGTAGCGAGGATCAGCACCGTCGCAAAGATGAGCAGCGCTTCAATCTTCATCGAATCGAGGCTCCTTTTGAGGACGGCGCACCAGGCCGTCGCGGCCTTCCTGCGCCACGTCGTGGTTCCGCTCTTCCAGCGCGCCGGCTGGCCGGTCCAGCGGGTGCTGACCGACGGCGGTGGCGAGTTCAAGGCGACCTTCGATGAGGTCTGCGCCGCCCTCGGCATCCGTCACACCGGAATCAAGCCCCGCCACGCCTGGACGAACGGCTTCGTGGAGCGGCTGCAGCAGACGATCCTCAGCGAGCACTGGCGCGTCGTGTTTCGGCGCCACTACTTCACCAACCGGGCGACGCTCGATCGAAGCCTCCAGCAGTTCATAAGCTTCTACAACTTCTAGCGGCCGCATCACGGCCATCGGCCCCGCGGTCGGACCCCGGCGACCGTCTTCCACGGGGCCGTGACGGTCGCCCGCTGATGTCATGCCTCACTCTGGGTCGGCCGAAGTGTCAACACCAACCCGAGTCTGGACACCCTAGGCGGCTCCACATGGGTGACCCTGCCTGGCGCAGCATAAGGCCTGGAAAAGACGGTGTCAACCGTCGCCAGCGTGCTATCTTTATCGGCCGGGAACCGCAGGAGGGCGGCTGTGGGTTCCGGAAATTCTGGCCGGTGATTTCCGGAAATTCTGGCCGCTGCCGCGGATCGTGGCTCAGCTGCCTCTCGGAGGTCAAGCGGGAGATGCCGGGTCCGGTAGGAGGGCCCGCGGAGTTCGAGATGCCGGCCG
>DATLYJ010000170.1 GCA_035574915.1 Dehalococcoidia bacterium
TCTTCGTCCTCCGCCATCGTTTTGCGGACGGCATCCATGTGTTTCTCGCGCTGCTCCAGTGCTTTCGGAAGCACGGGCTCCGTATTCAGGCCCAGGACGCCCTTCCAGTTGAAGGCGCCGCCGCCCACGTACACGTATTGCATCACCATGCCCATGATGTTGGACAGGACGTAGTATAGGCCCACGCCACTGGGCAGGGTCAGGGTGAACCAGGCGAAGATGAGCGGCATCATCAGGTTCATCATGTTCATCTGCGCCCGCTGCCGTTCGTCCGTGGGCGGCATAGAGCTCATCTTCTGGTACACGTAGGTCGATACTGCGACGGCGACGGGGATAACGAAGGGGTCTGGCCGCCCGAGGTTCAGCCAGAGGAAGCTCTCGTCCAGCGGTATCGCCTCGCGGAGATAGTTCCAGCCGTAGAGGCGGTCAGCCAGCGCCAGGCTCGCCTCGGGCGCTTCGCCCAGGGCCAGCCGCAGCGTGGCGTAAAGGCAGATGAAGATCGGGAACTGAATCAGCGCACTGCCCATGCAGCCGAGCGGGTTGAAGCCGACCTCGCGGTAGAGCTTCATCTGTTCCTCGGAGCGGCGGCGCGGGTCGCGGTATTTCTTCTGGATCTCCTGTAGCCGCGGCGAGATCGCGGCCATCATTCGCGTCATGCGCATCTGCTTCAGCTGCAGCGGCCACGTGAGTACACGAATGATCACGGTGAGCGCGATCACGGCCAGCCCGCTGTTCCCCAGCACGACCGTGAGGAGGACGAACAGGTTCGTGAGGGGGTTGATGAGGACCAGGTTGAAGAAGTCGCCGACCATCAGCACACGCTCGCCGTAGACTGCCGTTCGCGCGTCGACGTGTTCACCCGATAGTAGTAGAACTTGCCGCCCGTCTCGTCGCCCACGCAGCCCGTGGGCGCGACATACACGGTCGCCCCGTTGGCCAGCAGGTCGGCGTGCAGCGTCTTACCCAGGCGCACGGGGCCCCAGGCCCGGGCGCCTGAGCGCGGCTCCAGCCCGTAGAGGTCGCCCGACTCGGTGGCTACTACGAGGCTCCCGCCGGCCAGGACGAGGCTGGCGCGGACCGACCTGCCGACATCGGAAGGCTCCTGCCAGACGGGCTGGCCGCTGCCAAGGCTCACGGCGAACACCTTGCCGGCAAAGTCGGCAAAGTACACGGTGCCGGAGTCCACCAGGGGCTTCGTCCAGACCCAGTCCGTGGCCTCCGCCCGCCACCTCTCGCGCCCGGTCGAGGCGTCCACAGCGTACAGGCGCCTGTCGAAGCCGCCGACAAGCACCATGCCATCGGCTACCACGGGGGTCGAAACGAGCGCCGCGGCCGCCCTGAATGGCTCTTGCCACACAGGCTCGCCGTTGCGAGCGTCAAGCGCATAGAGCTCGCCCCCGGTCGTCGCGAAGTAGACGCGGTCGCCGGCGATTACGGGCGGCGTCCAGATGCGGTCGGGCACGTGGAAGGGCTCGAACCTGGCGCGGATATTCTTGCCCGCCTCCGTCGCAGCCCGCAGGTCCGTGGCGTTGATGGCGTAGAGCAGACCTTCGTCCGTGGTCACGTACAAGTACTCGCCCGTGGCATCCAGGGCTATCCCGCCGACGATGGCGCCGCGCACCTTGAAGGCGGCGGCCGGGCGGCGCCTGTCCTCGTCCTCCGACGCCTCGGAGGGCTTGAAGGCGTACACCCAGCCGTTGTAGGCGCCGACGAAGACGGTATCGCCGGATACGATCGGAGGGCCGTAGACAGCCGACAGCTTGCGCGCCTCGCGGTCCTCGATGCGCCAGTGGTCGGGAAAGCGCCACTTGCGGTCGCCGGTAATGGGGTCGATGGCGTCGATCTTGCCCTTGCCGGGATTGACCAGCAGGAAGTCGGCCGTCTGCACGGGTGGCGCCCAGCCGCGCGACCCGGCGGCGCTGACGCAGCCGGCGGACACAAGCGCGAGCACCAGGGCGGCCAGGGCCAACGACAAGGGCCAGAGTTTCACGTGAAACGCTTGCCGCCGCATCAGGGGACCGGGTCCCAGCCACGGCCGCCGAGCGGCGTGCAGCGCGCCAGGCGCCTCAAGGTCAGCAACGCGCCCCTGAGGGCGCCGTAGCGCTCGATGGCCTCGCGGGCGTACGCCGAGCAGGTCGGTTGATAGCGGCATCTCGCCCCGAGGCCGGGGGAGACACCGCGTTGATAGGCATCGATCAGCCGCAGGAGGACGCGTCCGGCCAGGGAGGGAGGCCTCAGTCCGGCGGCGCCTGCAGCAGGCGCGCCCGCCGCAGGAGCAGCTCCGTCTCCGCTTTCAGCTCGCGAAAGCCCGCGCTTGCCGATTCCGGCCGGGCGGTAATGACGACGTCGAAGCCCTCCGCGAGCGGCAGGGAGCGAGCGATTTCGCGCAGGCGCCTCCGTACGCGGTTGCGCACCACCGCCTTGCCCACCCTCTTCGAGACCGCGTAGCCGAAGCGTGTTATACCTGCCTGGTTTGAGATGGAGCGGACAGCGAGGAGACGGCCGCTGTTGTGCCTGCCCTGCTGGAGGACGCGGTCGAAGTCGGCGCGGCGGCGTAGCCGGCGGTCGCGAGCACGCGGAGTCGCCCCATTGCCGGTCGTCAGACTGCGAGACGGGCTCTGCCCTTGGCGCGGCGTCGTTGCAGGACCCTGCGCCCGGTGGCGGTGGACATGCGGGCGCGAAAGCCGTGGACACGCTGACGGCGTCTTTTCTTGGGCTGGTAGGTTCGTTTGGGCAACCCGGCCTCACGATCGCCCCGCTTCGGGGCCGTCAGCCCGTCGTTTGTTTCACGTGAAACACCAGCGACGGGCACTGAATTCGCTAGTCAGTCTAGTTTCGGCCCAATCCAGTGTCAAACTTACCTTGTGCGGGGACCAGGACATCCTATACACCCGGGAGGGGCGGGGTGTCGGTGGTACTCGACGCTGTGCGGCTGAACTAGGCCAGTAAGTCTGTTCCGGCGCGTCGGTTGCTGATCATGCCCATTCGGGGAGCAAGAAGGACCCGGCTACCTTGGCCCACGAAGGGAGACGAAGAAGTCAGGCTCTTCGTCCTCTGGGGCATGAGCTCCGGCGCCTGTCAGCCGCCGCGAATGTCGATACCGCTCGCCTTCATCACCATTCTCTCCGTGTCTCCGGCAAGGGGTCGATCCTGTCCTGTAAACGGTCAACCCGGCTTGGGAGCAGAAGCCGGGTTGCCGTTCGGGAGGTGGACCGACAGAGTTAATCAGGGACTGAGCAGGTTCACTACTGCAATCCCGGGACGGCCGGCAGCCAGGTACGCGTCGTTCTTCGCCTTCAGGTAGCGAAGCACCGCGGCCTCATGCTCCGGGCCGGTAATCACGATCACGTTGTCGAGCGCGCCGCCGGCCATCCACTCGGCCGCGTCCAGGGCTGGCGCGCCCAAGGGCCGCACGAGGTAGTAGACGGCCGCCGGCGACTCCCCAGCGGACTCCGCCAGCGAGAATCCGGGCGGCGTGGCGGCGCGTTCCGGCACCGTGTACGCGGAGCCGCCAAAGGCAAGCACGGCGCCGGCGAGGATCGCGATGGGCGTGGCAAGAGTAAGCGCCTGTGCCACGGCGCCGCCGATGCGGGTTTCCCGCGCTGCCAGGGCAAAGCTGAAGGCACTCACCTCGCCGAATATCTCCTTATCAAGCGCTCACTAATCTTAAGCACACCGCTTCTGGCGCGTCAGGGCCAAATGGCCCTTTCTCGCGATCAACTCCTCCGCCGCCCAAAGCTCAGGGCAGCGGCCGCGCAGCCGGCTGCCAGCCAGGCCAGCAGCGCACCCGCCAGGAGCAGGCTCGCGCCGGTGCGCCCGAAGCTGTCCAACACGTACGCCCCGAAGGGCCCGAGTACCTCCAGCTCCGGCTCGAGCTGCACGACGGCCAGCACCCGCGCGATCTCCACCGGGTTCAGCAGGATCGACGCGAGCATCGCCCCCGGGCCCAGGTTTGCCGACGAGACCAACCCGATGAGCACGAGGTCGAAAAACAGCACCAGCACAAACCAGACCATTACCGCCATACCCAGAGCCTGGGCGCGGCTGTTCGCGACCACCGATGCGGTCAGGCCGGCTGCCAGCATGACGGCGGTCAGGACCAGCACCAGCGCGAAGAGAAGGATGTACAACGCCGCGTCCACGCCCGGCGCCGAAGCGGCGATCAGCAGTCCGGCAGCACCGAAGCCGCCGCCGGTCGCAAGCGCGATCGCTCCAAAAAGGCCCGCGAACTTCCCCGCCAGTAGCTCCCAGCGCTCGATCGGTTGCGCCAGGAGGTAGTCCAACGACCCGCGCTCCCGCATGCCCGCGATCGCTCCGGCGCCCACGGTCAGCGCCACCAAAGGCGTCAGGAGCAGGCACAGGTTGACCAGGCTGGCTGTCGTGCGGCTGAAGTTCTCGAACCCGACATCGCCCAGGTTGCGCTGGCCCAGGTAAGAAAGACCGAGGGCGAGGAGGCAAAACAGGGCAGCGTAGCCGACGAGCCAGCCGCTGCGGCTCGCGTCCCGCAATTCCTTACGCGCGATGGTTGCGGCCGCGCTCATCTGCCACCCCCTTCCACACCTGCGCCGAGGAGGTCGGCGAACACTTCCTCCCACGTGACCTCGGCCGGCCGGATGCGTTCCGGCCCGACACCGACGGTGGCCAGCGCCGAAGTAAACGCGTCCACCGAGGTCCCGTTGATGCTGACGAGGAAGCTCCGGCGCGCCCGGCGCTCCAGAAGCTCCTTCATGGACCCGGCATACAGGAGCCGTCCGCTGTCCAGCACGATGGCCCGGTCGGCAAGCGCCGTCAGACGATTGGCGTAGTGAGTGGCGATAAGCGCCGTCTTGCCCTCCTGTCGCAGGCGCATGAGTATCTCGTGGAATTGCGCCTGACTGGCGATGTCCATACTCGAGGTCGGCTCATCCAGGAGCAGGAGCGGCGGGTCCGCGAGCAGCGCCGCGGCGAAGGCCAGGCGCTGCTTCATGCCACCAGAAAGGTTCGCGACCGGCGTGTTCGCCTGGGGCCGGAGGCCGACGCTGTCCAGCGCCCGGCCGACGCGCCGCTGGTCGATACCCCGCAGCTCGGCGATGAACGCGAGCAGGCCGGCGGCCGTATCTCCGTCGGCGATGTCCGGCACCTGGGGCACGTAACCGACCCGCCTGCGGACGTCCTTACCGCGCGCCGGCACCGGCAACCCGTCGACCTCGATGTCGCCCTCGAAGGAGGTGATACCCAGGATGCAGCGGAAGATCGTCGTCTTGCCGGCGCCATTCGCGCCCAGCACGGCTACGACCTCGCCCGCGTTCACGTCGAAGCTGACCCCGCTCAGGGCGCGGAGACGGCCATAGGTCTTCGTGAGACCTCTTACGCGAAGCAGCGGCGCTGCCATCACCGGCCTCCTCCGGCCGCCTGAGCGGCCATACCGAGGGCCGGCTCGGGCCGCCAGCGCGGACGCCTCAGCGCCAGCACAGCGAGCACGGACAGCGCCAGCATCGCCGCGCTCAGCGCCAGGACGGAAAGGTCGACTCCTTCCTCAGCCGTAACACTGAGGGCGGCAGCGGGCCGCATCAACGGCGCGGCGTCCTCGATCACCGCGTCGTACTGGTAGAGAGGGAACATCTCCGCGGCGGTGTCGATCGCCTGCTGCGCCAGGGTGAACTGGAAGGCGCGCAGCGACTCGTTCTTCGCCAGCTCTCCGACGAACGCCGGTTCCGGCCGGTAGGGCTTGTCGCCCACGCCATCGCCATTGGCGTCATAGCCGCGATAGTCGCTCCAGTAGTTGCCTCGCCCGCCCGCGCTCCACATCGCCGCCCTGGGCAACGTCACGGCGCCGCCCGCGGCCGCCGGCGTGGTAGGCGTCGTCGCTGCGTGCTCGTGCGCGGATGCCCCGGACACGGGGGTTGCGGACGGCTTCGCCGGCTCGTGCGAGGCGAGCATGCCCGAAGCCAGAGCGCCGCCCAGGGCCTTCACCTGAACGCCGTTCTCTATCATCGAGTTCTCGACGAAGGTGATGGGGGCGTTGCTCATCAGGCCAACGCCGGTGTCGTTCAGGGCGAAGAGGTTTCGGTAGAAGATCGCCGTCGCGCCGGGAGACTGCGGCGTCCCCTCGGCAGTGAGGCCGTACTTGTTGCGTTCGATGCGGTTGGCCTCGACGAAGAGGTTGTCTACGTCCTTGAGCAGGAGCCCCGCGCCGGACGCGCCTTTGCGGTTCGCGGAGACGTCGTTGTCCTTGACGATGAGCTCCCGGGAGAACATGAGCACGGCGCCCGCGAGGTTCTGGCGGAAGCTGTTGCGCAGGACCTTGTTCTCGTTCGCGTACATGAAGTGAAGAGCGTAGCGGCTATCGGTGACCTTGTTATCCGCGATGACGTTCGTGTGCGAGAACTCCAGGTGAATACCGTCCGCCGCATTGCGTACGGTATTGTCCCGGATGGCGCTGTGGCCGGACTGCCACATGTAGATGCCGTGACCACGACGCTCGACCGGGGTCTTCGAGCCGAGGTCGATGGCGTTGTGCTCGATCAAGACCTCGTGGCTGTCCAGCAAGTAAATGCCAAAGTGCGAGTCCTGTATGCGGTTCCAGCGCAACGTAACCCCGGTGACAGCCGTCAGCTTGATCGCCGCCGGCTCGCGGGTGACGGCGTGGCCGGTCCCTTTTACCGTGAAGCCGGAGAAGTAGACATCGCCCGAAGTGATCGTCACGACGTCGCCATGTTCACCACCATCGATGACAGGCGATGACCTGCCGATCAGGGTGAGCGGCTTGTCGATGACGATGCGCTCTTCATAGCTGCCGCCATCGACGGTGATGGTCGCCCCCGGCGCGGCGGCGTCGATCTGCGATTGCAGGCTGGGGCCGGCGGCAGTCGCTGGCTCCGCGGGGCCAGTCAGTAGCAGCGCGCCCGCCAGGCCAACGGCGCCCGCAAGGGTCAGGGAGAGGATGCCGCTCGGCCTCCGGCTCGTGGTCATCTCCTCCGCCTTCGGCGTGCGGCGGGAGCGGCTGGCGCTGGGCCCCGCCTGGCCCG
>DATLYJ010000171.1 GCA_035574915.1 Dehalococcoidia bacterium
GCGCGCAGTTGCTACGGCCGGGTATCTGGGCGCCGAAGCTGCGGGCATCGCTGGCGCCAAAGGCCGGCACGCGAGGCCGGCCCAACGAACCCGCCCGGCCGCTCGCGTTCCCGCCCTCCAGCCGGCCGCAGGCGTCCGTGATCATCTCCGCCCACAACCAGAGCCTCTACACCTACAACTGCCTCCTGGCCCTGGCCGAGAACACTGCCGGCGTCGACTGCGAGGTCATCGTCGTGGACGACGGCTCGACGGACGACACAGCGGAAGTGCTGGACCGGGTCGAGAACCTGCGGGTGGTGCGGCTGGCGCAGAACCAGGGCTTCGTAGCGGCCGCGAATGCTGGCGCCTCACAAGCGCGGGCGGATGTCCTGGTGTTCCTGGACAACGACACGCAGCCGCAGCCCGGCTGGTTGGAGGCGCTTCTGCGGTCGCTAGCGGACCCGGCCACTGGCATCGCCGGCGCAAGGCTCATCGACCCCGACGGGAGGCTGCAGGCGGCGGGCGGGATCGTCACACGCGATGGCTTCACCTGCGACGACGGCCGCGGCGACGACCCGGAGGCGCCGCTCTACCTCTACGCTCGCGACGTCGACTACTGTTCCGCCTCGTGCCTCGCTGTGAAGCGGGCAGTGTTCGAAGCGGCGGGGGGCTTCGATGCTGCCTACTCGCCCGCTTTCTATGAGGACGTCGACCTCGCCTTCAAGGCGCGGGGTCTGGGGTATCGGGTCGTGTACCAGCCGGAGGCGCGCGTCGTGCACTTCGAAGGCGTGTCGCACGGGCGCGACACGGCCCATGGCGTCAGGCGCTACCAGGAGGTCAACCGCCTCAAGTTCACAGAACGCTGGCGTGAGGCGCTAGAGGCGCACGGCGCCTCCTTGCCGGCCGGCGAAGACGGCCTGCGCAGGCGGCCGGCCGGGCCCCGGGAGCGCGACCGGTCCGCGCGCGGGCGCGTCCTGGCGGCCGATTACACCGTGCCCAGCTTCGACCGCGACGCTGGCTCGCTGCGCATGTACCGCCTGCTCCTGGAGATGCGGCGCCTCGGGCTCGCCGTGACCTTCGTGCCGCACGACCGCACACCGCTGGAGCCGTACACGACGGCCCTCCAGCGCGCCGGCATCGAGGTCGTGCACGGCGTGCAGGACCTGGAGGCCTACCTGGCGTCGCGCGGCCGTTATGACGTCGCCTTCCTCTCCCGGCCGGAGGTCGCGGGAGACCTGATGCCGCGTCTGCGGCGCCTGGACCCGGCCCTGAAGGTGGTCTACGACACCGTCGACCTGCACTTCCTGCGAGAGGAAAGGCGGGCGGGCGTGGCAGGCGACGCGCGCGCCCGCCGCAACGCCGAGCGCCTGCGGGAGACGGAGGTGGCGCTCGTGAAGGGCGCAGACGCCACGGTGGTCGTGAGCGAGGCCGAAGCGGCGGTGCTGCGCGATCTGGCGCCGGGCGCGCGCGTGCACCTGATCCCCACCGTCCACGAGCCCAGCGCGGAGGTGGCCGGCCCGGAACGACGCGAGGGGCTGCTCTTCGTCGGTAACTTCCAGCATGAGCCGAACGTGGACGCCGCAAGGTTCCTGGCCTCGGAGGTGATGCCGCTGCTGCGGCGCGAGCTGCCGGAGGCGGTCCTGACCATAGCCGGCGACCCCGCCAGCTCCGGCATAGGGGCGCTGGCGGGAGAGGGTGTCGTCGTGACCGGCTGGGTCCCCGACCTGGGGCCTCTGCTGGCGAGCCGGAAGGTGTTCGTCGCGCCGTTGCGCTTTGGCGCCGGCACGAGCGGAAAGCTGGGAGAGAGCATGGCGGCCGGCCTGCCCGGCGTGACCAGCAGCCTTATCGCCGAGGCGATGGGCCTGCGCGACGGCGTGGAGGTACTGGTCGCCGACGGGGCCGAGGCGTTCGCGGCGGCTACGGCCCGGCTGTACCGCGACGCCGGGCTCTGGGCCGCGGTCTCCGCCGCCGGTCTGGACTACGTGCGGCGTAACCTCAGCCCGGACTGTATTCGCGGCCGCCTCGTCCACCTGTTGCGCGAGGTGGGCCTCGACCTCGAGGCGGCGGCGCCCGCAACCTCGGGCCCGTAGCGGCTCGCCGGCATGTCCGGGACGTGCCCACCACACATCGACCGCGTCATCGCGGCGCAGCCGGACCTGGTCCGGCCCGTGCACCGCTTGTCGCCGCTGGCGGTGGTGAAGGGCTAAGGTGGCCGGGCGAGGCGGAAGGCCCGGGGGATGAAACGGGCCTCGCAGGGGCGGCCACGGCCTGCCCCTGCGAGCCGTGACGTTGGCCTGCATCATTTGCGCAGGTAGTGGTTACGGAGGCTGCCGTCTAAAGCGCCCTGCTTTCAGGCAGCAGTTCTTGAAAGCGCCGGCCTGAGTTGCATGGACAGAGGTCATTGCGGCCGAGCTTCTCGGTTAATTCCTTGGCGCCGTGCACGACCTGCAGGCCTCGCTTCACGCGTGACTCCGAAGGGTAACCATTGCGGCGCTTACTGGTGCGCTCAAAAGCGCGGAGCTTCGTGGAGGTCTTCGTACGTGTTTATGGGCGCACCTCCTTCAATGTGGTCTCGATAGTGTAGCCTCAAGCTCGCAGCGGGCGGGACGGAAGCGGCCCCGGCGGCCGGCCGGACCAGCATGCGCCCCTGCCCTATCGACCTGGAGGGTCCACGGCAGCGGCTGGCGCCCGCGCCACGCTCTCCGCGATCTCTCGGGCGCGGCGCGGGAGGTTGCCGGCGTCGATCCGGCGGCAGAGGGCGTCGAATTCGGGCGTGGGGCCGCGCCAGCGCAGCTCGTCCGCCTCCGTGAAAGTCGCGGCCGACGTGCGGAGCGTGGCGAGGTCCTTGAACAGGAGCGCAAGGTGGCGGTGCTGTGCCAGCGTCTGGGCCAGGACGGCCGCGTTGCGTATTCCGAGGCTACCCCATTCGCCGGAGCGCTCGGGGATGTCCTCGATGTGGCCGAAGCGGTCGAGCACCAGCGAGGCCGTTTTCGCGCCCCAGCCCGGCAGCCCGGGATAGCCGTCCGAGCTGTCGCCCACCAGCGCGAGGTAATCAGGGATCGAGGCCGGTGGTACGCCGAACCTGGCGCGCACGCCAGCGGCGTCGGTGACCTTGCGGGCGCGGCGGTCGAGCTGCACGACGCGCTCGTTGCGGACACACTGGGCCAGGTCCTTGTCCGGTGAACAGATGTAGACGCGCTCGACATCAGGAAGCGCCGCCGCTACTGCCGCGGCCGAGGCGAGCGCATCGTCAGCCTCGAGGTCGACCATGGGCCATACGACGAGGCCCATCGCCTGCAGCGCCTCCTCGACAAGAGGGAACTGCGAGAGGATGTCGGCGGGCACGCCGGCGCTGCTCTTGTAGGAGGGCCAGAGTCCGTTGCGGAAGGACTCGATCACGTGGTCGGTGGCGACGCCGATGTGGGTGCTGCCGGTCTCGAGCATGGAGAGCACAGTCGTGAGCACGCCCCGCGTCGCGGCGACTTCGATCCCAGAGGCCGTCTGGTGCCGCGGCAGGGCGTGGTAGTAGCGGAACAACTCGTAGGTGCCGTCGAGCAGGTAGATATCCACGGAGCTACGTTACCGCATTAGCAGCAGCCACAACTGCGGTACAGCGAAACGTGGGCCTCAGGAGTGCATGGGGAAGGAGGCGCGCAGCTTCGCGCTGGTCCTCATCGTCCTCCGTGCGGTGAGAGTCCTGAGGGCCTGAAGTTTCAGGGCAGCGCTCGAGGGGCAGAGCGCTGCCGCCGCGCCCTAGGCGCTATGCGTTGCGTAGGCGGCGCGGGCTTCGCGGGGGAAGTCGGTTATCAGGATGTCGAGGCCGGCGCGCAGCTTATCGGGCTCGAGGTCGTGCTTCTCGTGCCAGGAGAAAATGCGCAGGCCGCGGGCGTGCGCGTCGGCGACGTGGCCGGCGGAGACGGCGAGCCAGTGCGTGGACACGGCGCGGGCGCCGGAGGCGACGGCAGTGTCCAGAAAGCGGCGCTGCGACGCCGGGTCGAGCGCGGTCTTGAGATAGGCGACTTCTACGTCCGGGAGTCTGCGGCTGGCGTAGCGGCAGGCGAGCGCGCTCTGACACCAGATCAGGACGCGCTCCTGGATGCCCCGCCGCTTGACCTCCGCGACCAGGGGCAGGACAGCCCAGGGCGTCTTCACATCCACGGCGATCACCAGGCCGTCCGGAAGTGCATCGAGCGCCTCAGCGAGGGTTGGGACGCGTTCGCCGTTCGGCAGGCGCAGGCGGCGGATCACGGACGAGGGCGTCAGGGCGACGGGCAGCGGCCAGCCTGTGGTCCGGCGCAGGGTCCGGTCGTGCATGAGGAAAGGGCGCTGGTCCAGCGACATGCGCAGGTCGATCTCGACCCCATCGGCGCCGAGTTCGGCGGCCTTGAGGATGCCGGCGATGCTGTTCTCCGCTTCATGGGCGGGGCATGTGCGGTGAGCAATGATCATCGGCGGCACGAGGCGATCCTAATACGCCTGAGGCCGGGCGTCATTTGACCGCAGCAACCCCAGAGGGAATGCTCTAGCCATGGCCAGGGAAACCGAAGAGCACGCCGCAGGCCTTCCTCCGCGCCGGAGCCTGCGCCGCCGCCTCGCGCGCTGGTACGTGGAGGCCGAGGCCGCGCGCTACGTCTTGAGCGCATCCGTCGTCTTGGCGGCAATGCTCCTCATCCCGGACCTCCTGAACAACATGCTGCTTACGGCGGCCCTGTTGCTCGCCGGCGTGGCGCTCCTGCCGGAGTACCTCAGGAAGCATCTGTGAGCTGGACGGCGCACGACTTCGAACCTTACGCGCTCCAGAAGCACCTCGGCGGCCGCGTGACGATGCTGCCCCTTTACATCGGCTCGCTGGGGCCGGACATGTTCACGAAGTGGTACGTGTACGGCATCAGCCTCTTCGGGGTCGAGATCAAGGCGGACGACCCGGCGCTATTCCATCGCGGCTGGCCCGGGGCGGGGTTTACCCACACGCCGCTCTTCGCCATCGTGGTCGCTTTGCTGGTCTACGCGGTGAGCCGGCACGGGGTCTGGGCCTTCAGCCTGGGCCTCGGGCTTTTCGCCCACGCCGTCACGGACATCCTGGACACCAACGGGACGATGCTCCTGTTCCCCTTCAGCACTGACCGGGTATCCCTCGGCGCCTGGGCCTACGCGGCGGAGGAAGGCAAGCATCTCGATGGTTTCGCCTACTACAGCAGCCTCGGGCTGGTGGCCGACCTTGCAGCGCTGGTGCTCGCGCTCGTGAGCTGGAGAGTGCTACAGAGGGCGTATTTCGAGCAGCATGTCCTGCCGAACGACCCCGTGATGAAGCTCGCGGGTCGCGTGTTGCCACCCTCCGGGCTGCTCGTCATCTACCGGTTCGGTTTCGTCTTCGGGGTCACGCGGCTTCTCGGCTGGCTGGTATTCGCCCACGTAATCCATACCAACGCCTTCGACTTCAGCTGGGGCGGGCCGAGCTGGGTGACGCCGTTCCGCTGAAGGCTGCTGCCACAGCGCTGCAAGCTCCATCGTAACGAGGTTAGTCCCGCGACACCTCCTGAGGCTTAGCGTGGCCTCAAGGAGGTGACGCAATTGGCACTGAGACTGCTTGGGGTTGTCCTGGCCGCGTTTGCCGTGTTCGCTGCCGGCGCGGCCTGCAGTGACAACGATTCTGACGAGGGCGCCACGGTACAAGACCGCCAGCGCTTCGAGGCGCGCGTGCAGGACCGCCTGGATGACATCGATGCGAAGATCAGCGACCTCGAGCGCCGGGCGCAGGCACAGGGCGGCAACGCGCGGGAAGATCTCGAGGAGCAGCTGGACGACCTCAAGGACGAACGCGACGAGCTTGACGACAAGCTCACGCGCCTGAGGAACGCCACGGACGCCGAGTGGCAGCGACTGGCTGACGACATCGAGGATGCCCTCGGCGACCTCGAGCGGAAGATCGAAGACCTCTAGGTGTGCCGCCGGGCTGCAAGGAGAGGAGGGGTGCTGCCCCTCCTCTTTCGTTCGCGGCACGGTTATGATGCGGCGCAGTGAGCCTACCGCGCCGGCCACTGGTCATCGGGCACAAGGGCGCTGCCGCGGTCGCGCCCGAGAACACGCTTGCTTCCTTCGCGAAGGCCATGGAGCTCGGCGCCGGCGGCCTGGAGTGCGACATCCGCGCGACCAGCGACGGCGTGCCGGTGATCATCCACGACGCCACCCTGGACCGCACCACAGACGCCCGTGGGGAGGTGGCGGCTCTGACCCTGGCGCAGGTCAAGGCCGCCGACGCTTCTCTGGGCATGCCGGGCTTCCGCGGCGAGCGCGTGCCGACGCTGGAGGAGCTCCTGACGCTCGTCGCGGGACGCTGCCTTCTGGCCCTCGAGTTCAAGACCATGGATGCAGTCGGGCCCTCGGTCCCGATCCTCCGCGAGCACGACGCGGCTAGCTGGTGCACGGCCTGGGCGTTCAACGCCGAGGTCCTGCGCGAGCTGAAGCGGCTATTGCCGGGGCTGACCCGGACGCAGAACGTAGGCCGGGTCGAGAGCTGGGAGGCGGTCGTCGCCGTGGCGCGCGAGCTCGAGTGCGTGGCTGTCTCGCTCGAGCACCACCTCGTCGACGCCGAAAGAGTGGCGAGCGCGCACGAGGCGGGGCTCCGGGTCTACTGCTGGACGGCGAACCAGCCGGAGGACTGGGGTCGGCTCATCGCCTGCGAGGTCGACGGGATTACGACCGACGACCCTGGCGGGCTCATCGCCTACCTGGACGGCCTGGGCTAGGAAGTTCATTCGCTCAAACCGCGCGCCGACCCTAGACTGAGGCCGTGGCTGCAGCCCATCCCGCCCCCCCGGAGTCGGCGCACGGCGAACCGCGGCTCATTGCCGCGATGTTCGCGCGCATCGCGCCGCGCTACGACCTGCTGAACCACCTGCTCTCCTTCGGCCTGGACCTGCGCTGGCGCAATCTCATGGCGGACCTCGCGCGTCTGCGCCCCGGCGACCGGGCGCTGGACGTGGCGACGGGCACCGGGGACAGCGCCTTCGTGCTCAAGAAGCGCGTCGGTCCCTCAGGGTCGGTTGTGGGCCTGGACCTGACGCGCGAGATGCTCCTGGTCGGCCTGGCGAAGGTGCGGCGCCGCGGCGCTACGCGCCTCGAGCTGCACGAAGGCGATGCCATGCATCTTCCGTACCGGGCGGGCTCCTTCAGGGCAGCGACCATGGCCTTCGGCGGCCGCAATGTGCCCGACCTGGAGGGCGCCTTCCGGGAGATGGCGCGGGTGCTGGAGTCCGGAGGGAGGGTTGTCTTCCTCGAGTTGAACCGCCCGACGCTCTGGGGCTTCCGCCACCTCTTCCTGTGGTATTTCCATACCTTCGCGCCCCTGGTCGGCGGCCTGATCTCCGGAGACCGCAGCGCTTACGAGTACCTGCCGCGCTCGGTGGACAGGTTCGAAGGGGTGGAGGACATAGCGGCGATCATGGCGCGCGCGGGGCTGCGGGACATCGAAGTGCGGCGGCTGGCCTTCGGCTCCGCGGTCATCCACACGGGGGTCGCGCCCTAGCGCGGGCGGACGCGTATCCTGGCGGCGACGGCAAGGCCGAGCGACGCCGGCCCCTTGTCCGTCTCGAGGCTAAGCACATCGACCGAGCGGATGACCTCGCGCACACGAATGCGGGCGCCCGGGCGCAGTCCGTGGGACTCCAGGTACTTCAGGATGCCGCTGTCTTCCTCGAGTTCCTCGGAGATGAACTCCAGGACCGCCTCGTCTCCCTCCTGTAGCTGGTCGAGCGGGACGAGAGCGGGGTCGAGATGGGCGCCGGTCCCCGGGATGGGGCTGCCGTGGGGGCAGGTCTTCGGGTTGCCAAGGAGGTGCATGAGGCGCTCCTCGATCATCGGCGTCAGCCCGTGCTCGAAGATGTGCGCCTGTTCGTGCCCCTCGGCCCAACCGAGGCCGAGCACATCGGTAAGGAACCGCTCCGAGAGCCGGTGACGGCGGGCGATGACCTCTGCGAGCTCCCGGCCTACGTCCGTAAGGTGGATCGCCTTCTTGTCGTCCACGGTGACCAGGCCGTCGCGCTCCATGCGCTTGACGGTGGCCCAGGCAGTAGGGGGCTTGACCCGCATCCAGCGGGCCAGGCGCCCGGAGTACGCCTTCTCCCCTTCAGTCTCCAGGCTGTAGATCGTCTGGAGGTAATCGTCGACCGCGCGGCTGGGGTGGATGTCGTCTCTGTTCACGGGGTTAGTGTAGCTCTGCGGTAGGTCCGAGTGGAACTCTACGCGGGAGGCTCTCCAGAGTTAGCCTCGGCTAATGAACGCCCGGGGCTGCCGTGCCCGCGGCGCCGCCGGCCCCGGGACCATCGGGCGCGCTTCGCGAGAAGCGGCGCAGCACGCTGACGCCCCGGTGGCGCCATCGGTGCGGCTCAGGGCGGGCCGTCGGCGATGATGCGGCGCGCGACGAGAGCGTCGATGGTGTCCTGGTCGTAACCTAGCTCGACGAGAATCTCCCGCGCATGCTGTCCGAACGTCGGCGCCGGCCCCTGGATGGCGAGCGGCGTCTTCGACATCCGCACTGGCGGCGCGGCCGTGCGGTATGGACCAGCGATCGGATGCTCGAGGCGCTCGACGTATCCGTTCGCCAGCACTTGTTCGTCGAAAAACACCTCTTCCGGGAAGCGCAGCGGGCCGGTAGGTATCTTCGCCGCCGTGAAGATGCCGAGCCACTGTGCCGTAGTCTTCGAGCGCATGACGGTCTCCGCCTTCTCGACGAGCTTGCGGAGCCGCTCACGGCGCTCGGGAGTGTCCTCGCCGGGCTCGACGGCGGTGATGAGGCGGCCGTTGACCATGCGGAAGTCCTCTAGCCCCGTAATCTCCAGGAATTTCACCCGCGTGGGGTTGTTCAGGCAGGCGACGATGAGGTAGGAGTCGGCGCTGGCGTAAGCGCGGTAGTAGATGTTCGCCGGGATCAGGCGTTCGGCGCGCAGGGCCAGTTGCTCCTTCCAGGGGCGGTTCTCACGTCGCATCTCCTGGAGGCGGTCGAGGAACTGTTGCGTCGTGTCGGCGTCCAGGGCGTCGAAGTAGCGCAAGCGGCCAACCTGGCCCATCAGGGCCGAGGCCAGCAGTGAGGTCTCGACCTTCTGTCCCTCGCCCGTGCGCTCCCGCACCATGAGGGCAGCGGTGACGCCCCAGGCGATATAGGCGGCTGTCAGGTAGTCCGCATAAGCAGGCACGATCGGCCGCGGCTGCCCTTCGTCGTCTACACCCTGGTTGAGGGCCATCAGGCCCGAAAGGCCCTGGACGACGATGTCGTAGCCGCCCTGCTGCGCCATCGGTCCCTGGGAGCCGAAGGCCGTGTTCTGCAGGTACACGATTCGGGGATTGATGCCGGCGAGGCGCTCGTAGTCGAGGCCGAACTGCAGGCATACGTCTGGACGGTAACCGACGACCACCACGTCCGCTGTCTGGACGAGGCGGTGGACGACGTCGCGGCCTTCAGGCTGGCGCAGGTCGACCGGGATGCTGCGCTTGCCCCGGTTGTAGAGGATGAAGCCCAGGCCCTCCATGGGGATGACGCCGGCGGTGTGGCGCGTCGACTCGCCGTCGATCGGCTCGACCTTGATGACCTCGGCGCCCATGTCGCCCAGGAGCTCGCAGCCCAGTGGCCCGGCGATCATCTGCGTAATGTCGAGGACGCGGTAGCCGGACAGCGGACCCAAGGAGCACCCCTTGTCTCGGCCCGGGAGGGCCTCGGAGTGGCGCGATCTTACGGGCGTCCGGGTAAGCTCGACAACCTCAGTCCGGGGCGACGGCCGGCTCGCCGCTGCGCAGCGACCCCCTGAGGCCCGCGTAGACGCCGGTGAGGACGATGGCCGCCCCGGCGAGTTGGAGGGCCGTCGGCACCTCGTCGAGGAAGACGGCGCCAAGCACAGTGGAGCCGATGGGCTCGCCGAGGATGGCGATGGCGACGGAGGCAGCGGGCAGGTAGCCGAGCGAGCGGTTGATAGCAGTGTGGCCAATGAGCTGGGGCACGAGGGCAAGCAGGGCGAAGAAGAGGTAGCTCTCTGCGCTGTAGCCGGTCGGTGAATGTCCGGCGATGAGCGCGGCCGCGACCAGGACGGCCGCCGCGGTGCTGTAGACGGTAGTGACGTACGGGAGCCATTCGCTACCGGTGGCGCGCAGCCTGCGGCCTGCCAGGATGTAAGCAGCGGCAAAAGCGGCGCCGAGCAAGGCGAAGGCGTCGCCGCGGAGGGCGTCGGTGCCCTGCCCGACATCCTCCGCGATCATGACAGCGCCGCCGGCGCCGGCCGTGACGATGCCGGCCCATGCCAGAGGTGACGGCCTTTCGCCGAGCAGTGGCCCGGAGGCGGCGGCGACGAACAGCGGCTGTGCCGTGACCAGCACGACAGAGGTGATGATCGACGTGTCCTGGACGCTGGCGATCCAAAAGCCGAAGTGGGCGGCAAGAAAGACGCCGGCCAGCAACGTCAGCAGGACCCGGCGCCGGCCGCCTGCCGGCAGCATGGGGCGCCGGCGCAGGGCCTGAAGCGCCAGTAACGGCGCGGAGGCGAGCGTGAGGCGGTAGGCGGCGATGACCAGCGCCGGGGCGTCGGCCTGGCGGATGAAAATGGCTGCCGTGCTGACGGCGGCGACGCCAGCAGCAAGGATGGCGATGTCCGTCCGCCTGTCGCCACTCGATCTCACGGCGCATTAGTACCACAGGCTAGTTCGGCTCAGAGGAGGTCGCCGGCCAGGCCGATCGAGAAGCTGCCGCCGTAAGCGAGGAAGAGGTCCTTGATGATCTTGCCGCCGAGGGCGGCGACGAAGAAGCGTCTGGCCGGCATGCGCGTGGCGCCGGCCGCGGCCCCGGCGAGGTCGAAGAAGGGGTTGGGGAAGGTGCAGAGGAGAAAGATCGTGAGCATGCCGCGGCGTTGCATCCAGCCTTCGAAGGTCTGATAGATGCGCCGGTGGCGTACCAGGTCAGTGCCGGCGTAACCGAGCCCGTAGCCGGAGAACTCGCCGATGGCATCGCCCAGGCCCGCGACGAGGCCGACGAGCAGCGGCGCCGGGACGCCGAGGACGGGGTCGAGCACGACGCCGCCTGAGAAGACGGCCAGGTTGGCCGGCGTCGGCAGCACCAGTGTCGCGGAGCCCGCCATGGCGAGAAAGAAGACACCCGGATACCCCCAGGTGCGCATCCGATCGAGGTCGAGCCCCAGGACGAAGATTGCGATCCCGTAGCCGGCGAGGAGCATGGCGAGGCCGGCGAGGATGAGGTAGTCCAGCCGGAACCAGCCTCGCAGGTAGGCCCGCGCCTGGAGCTCCGTGCGTTCTTTGCGCAGTTCGTCGACGAGCTCCTCGGCCCGCTCGATCAGGTTGTCGGCTTCGGACATCGAGTCCCATGATAGGAGACCCCGGTGCGCCGCCCACCAAGGAGACCAACTTGGGGGCAACATTACGACGCCCGCCGGGCGGGTGAGGGCGCGCCGGGCGCGGAGTCGATGCTTCGGCCGCTACTGTGGGGGCACGGCCGGGGCGTCGCTGCAGATGCTGTAGGCGTTCGCCGGGGTGTAGCGCGGCCTCTAGCAGGCCAATGCCAGTCTCGGAGGCGCCAGGGTGATACCGGCCCGGATCGTTTCGCCGATGTGCGTCCAGCTTCGATTGACACAACGCCCCGCATTCGCGGATTCTCAGCCCGCTACACGCCGCCCGTCTTTCCGGAGGGGAACATGCCCGACGCCGTGCTCTACGAGGTGCGCGACCGCATTGCTTACATAACGTTAAACCGGCCGGAGGCAATGAACGCCCTGAACGCCGCCGTCCGTCAGGGCCTCAACGACTCGCTGCGCCGTTTCCGCGACGACCCCGATGTCTGGGTCGCCATCATCACCGGCGCCGGGGAGCGCGCCTTCAGCGCCGGCGCCGACCTCAAGGAGATGAGCGCTTCGCGCGAGGCGGAGGTGGCCGGCTCGCAGCCCGCCTCCCCGATCGCCGCCGGCCCGGGCGGCGATGTCCTGACTTGGAAGCCGATCATCGCGGCCATCAACGGCTACTGCCTCGCGGGGGGCCTGGAATTGGCGCTGCGCTGCGACATCCGCATTTGCTCGGAGGACTCCCGCTTCGGCCTGACCGAGGTGTCCCGCGGCATCATCCCGGGCGGCGGCGGCACGCAGCGGCTGCCGCGCGCCATCCCTGTAGGCGTCGCCATGGAGATGATCTTCACCGCCCGCCACTTCACCGCCGAGGAGGCCCTGCGGGTCGGTCTCGTGAACAGGGTCGTACCCAAGGCGGAGGTCATGAAGGCGGCCGAGGAAATGGCGCGCCAGATCATTGCCAACGCGCCCCTCGCCGTGCGAGCGACCAAGGAAGCAATCATGCGGGGGCTGGACATGAGCCTGGAGGACGGCCTGCGCCTCGAAGCTCTCCTCTCGCGCATGGTGCGCCTGACGGAGGACTCCCGCGAGGGACCGAAGGCCTTCGCGGAGAAGCGGCCGGCGAACTTCATGGCCCGCTAGGACTGGCGCGCGCCATGCAATAGGTCGAGCGGCCTCCGGCCGATATAATCGGCCTATGCCGCCCCTGCCCGTCAGGTGGTTACCAGGGCCCGGTGAGAACTCTGGCGTAGCGCCGGTGATCTCTTGAGGATGCCGGCCGTAGAGGACCCTCCGGCCGTCGAAGCGCCACCACTGAAGCCACCGTCCCGCCTCTCCGTCATCCTCGCCAGGTCGGGTTTCCTTGGCGCGCTCTCGACGCACGACTTCGCCATGCTGTTTTCCGGGCAGTTCGCCTCGGAGATCGGCAACGGCCTGATTCAGCTCGCCCTGCCCTGGTTGGTCCTGGAGCTCACGGGCTCGGCCTTCCAGCTCGGCCTCGCCTTCTTCGTGCAGTTCCTGCCGATGCTCCTCTTCGGCCTCGTCGGTGGCGTATTCGTCGACCGCTGGGACCGGCGCATGACCATAATCGTCGTCGACACGATCAGGGCGCTGGCCTTCTTCTCTGTCGGCGCCATCTACTACTTCGATGCCCTGACGCCCCTCCATCTGTACGCGGTCATCTTCCTCAGCAGCACGCTGGCGAACTTCTTCAACCCGGCGCGCGCTGCCTTGATGCCGAACCTGGTATCTCCAGCGCACCTGCGCTCCGCGAACTCACTCATGGAGGTGTCGCGGCACGTCGGCTTCATGGTCGCGCCCGTGGTGGGCGGCGTAATGATCGACCTCATCGGTCCGGCCGCGCTCATGCTGGTCGACGGCGCGAGCTTCCTGATTTCGGCCGCGACCGTGACCTGGATCGGCTACCGGCAGCCGCGCACCGAGCCCCAGGCGTCTCTCGGCTTCATGCAGGCAGCCATTGGCGTAGTCGACGAGACGGCGGCAGGGCTGAAGCGGATCATGCAGACCCACCTCCTGAAGGTCGCGATCCTCATCGGCTTCGCCCTTAACGTGATGATTGCGCCGATCGAGGTGCTGCTGCCGCTGTTTGTGGTGAATGTCAAGAAGGCGGGCCCGGATTACTTCGCCCTGTTGGTGGCCGGCCTGCTCGTCGGCCTGATCGCCGGCTCCCTCACCGCGCCGGCAAACTCACGCCGCTTCGGCCTGGGTCGCATAACCATCGGCGCCGTCCTCGTTCTCGGCGTCGTGGTAACGGCCGCCCCCTGGCCGCCCACCCCTTGGCCGCCCTTCGTCGCCATGGCACTGGCGGGCGTTGCCATAGGCACCCTGAATGTCTGCCAGACCACGCTCCTTCAGGGCGCGACCACTGACGATGAGCGCGGCCGAATATCAGCGACGTACTACACCGCCACGCTGGGAGTACGGCCGCCGGGCTTCCTCCTCATGGGCATCCTCGCCTCAGCTATCGACATAAGGGTCCTCTTCTCTCTCGTGGGCAGCATGGCACTGGTGCTCGGGTTGGTGCTGAGCCGGTCCGAGGAAGTGCGGCGGGTGCGTTAAGGGTCCGTTGGAAGCGCTCTGCTAACATTTTTCCTGAGAGCTGTGTGCGTACGTTAAGGAGGTGCCGCCTTGAACGACCATCCCTTCGCCGACTACGTCCTTGACTGCCGCGGTACCTTGTGTCCGATGCCCGTCGTCCGCCTACGCCAGGAGATCGACAAGATCGATGCCGGCAAGGTAATCAAGGTGCTTGCCACCGACCCGGCGAGCGTCCAGGACATGCCCGCGTTCGCGCGCAACACGGGCCACGAGCTGCTGCAGTCGGTCGAGGGCGCCGGCGTCTTCGAGTTCTACTTCCGTAAGACCGCGGAGGGAGCTTCATGACAGCACAGGGTTCCGGAAACGGCAGTACGGGCAGGACAGCGCGGCCGCGCGCGAAACCCGACGCGCCGACCTCGCTGGACCCGGCGCTCGAAGCCCGCGTCGAGGAAATCGTTGCGCGCAAGTTCGCCGAGCTGGTGGAGTCGAACCTGACGGCGCTGACAGCCGCGAAGTCCACTGCGAAGCCGGAACGGAAGCGCCGGCGGCTGGCACTCGTGGCCTCCAAGGGCACGCTGGACATGGCCTATCCCCCCCTGATCCTGGCATCGACGGCCGGCTCGATGGGTTGGGAGGTCGGCGTCTTCTTCACGTTCTACGGGCTCGACATCATCAACAAAAAGCGCAACAAGCACCTCCAGGTCGCGCCCGTTGGCAACCCGGCGATGCCCGTGCCGGTGCCGAACCTGGTAGGCGCCATCCCCGGGATGACGGCGATGGCGACCAGGATGATGAAGGGCTGGATGGACGCGGCGCGCATGCCAAGCATCGACGAGCTGATCGACGTCTGCCGCATGACCGGCGTGAAGATGATCGCCTGCTCCACGACGATGGGCGTGATGAAAGTGAGCGCCGAGGACATCATGGACGGCATGGAAATCGGCGGCGCCGCTGCTTTCCTCGACTTCGCGGCGGACGCCGACGTCAGTCTATTCGTTTAGGAGGCTGGAAGCAGGGTTCCGGATTAGCCTGACGGCGTCCTTCTACCCTGCTTCCTGAGTCTCTGCCCAATACCGCTATCCCAGGGGCGAAAAGTTGGTCGGCGCCATGATCCGGTTCTCGATATGGTGCACGATGGGGCCGTCCTTCTCTGACTCGGCCCGCACTCGCTGCCATTCGGGGTCGGCGGCGAACGAAGCCCAGGCCTTCTGCCTCGCGCCGAGGTCTTCGTACGCCACCATGTACCACAGCTCGTCGCTGCGCCCGCCGATGGCGTTCGTCCAGTAGCCGACATTCTTGATGCCATGCTTCTCGAACAGCTTGCAGGTGTGCTCGCGAAAGCGCGCCTGCAGGGCCCCCATCTTCCCCGGGTGGACTGTGTAGATACGCAACTCGTAGATCATGCGCGGCGCTGTCTCCTCCAGAGTGTTTGACGCGCATTCTAGCGGCACGCTCGGCGCTGTTCGTCCTCCGCGCTAGCGCTCCCGGCTGCCGGAGGCTGGCCGGTTACGCCTTCTTCTCGGGGTACACGACCTTTAGATGGAGTGTCTCGAGCAACGCCGGGTCTGCCGGCGAGGGCGCGCCGGTCATCGGGTCAGAGCCGCTCTTGGTCTTCGGGAAGGCGATTACCTCGCGGATGTCGGTCTCGCCGGCGAATACTGCCACGGTCCGGTCGATCCCTGGCGCGATCCCCCCGTGGGGCGGCGCGCCGAACTCGAATGCCTCCAGCATGTGGCCGAAGCGGATCCGCGCTTCCTCCGGGTCGATCCCCAGCAGGCGGAAGATGCGCTCCTGCTGCGCCCGGTCGTGGATCCGGATGCTGCCGCTGGCGATCTCGAAGCCGTTGCAGCCCAGGTCATAGGCGTTGCTGCGCGCCTTCCCGGGGTCGACGTCCAGGAGTGGCAGATCCTCCTCCTTCACCGATGTGAACAGGTGATGGGTGGCGTCCCAGCGCTTTTCGTCTTCGTTCCACTCCACCAGCGGCACGTCTACGACGAAGAAGAACCGCAGCGTGTTCGGGTCCGCAAGGTTGAGCTTCGCGGCCAGCGCCCGGCGGAGGGCGTCCAGCGCCGGCTTTACGCGGTGCACCGAGCCCGGCTCTTTCATGCCGATGCCGCCAACGCCGGCCACGATAAGCAGCAGGTCGCCCATGCCGGCGCCGGCGCGCGCCGCCAGCCGGCGCGCGGTCTCGAGGCCGAGGTGCCGGAGCACCGGCGACCGCACCTGGTCTTCCGTCGCGCTCGCCGGGTTCGCCAGGAAGGCCACGGACACGAGCCCCTTGGCGCCCAGTTGCCTCACGGTCTCCGTGAGTTCGTCGATCTCGCGGCGGCTGAACTGGGCGCCACCCGGGACACAGATCCCCTCGATCGAGCCGCCGCTCTCCACGGCGCTCTTGAAGACGGCGAACTCGGTGCCGGCGCAGAGGTCCGTGAAGTCCACCAGCTCCAGGCCGTAGCGCAGGTCTGGTTTGTCGGAGCCGAAGCGGCGCATGCACTCCTCGTAAGTCAGGCGCGGGAAGGGGGCGGGCACGTTCAGGTCAGGCCGGACCGTCCTGGCGATGCTCAGGTAGAGCTCCTCGATCAGATCGAGCACGTCCTCCTGGGTCACGAAGCTCATTTCCAGGTCGAGCTGGGTGAACTCGGGCTGACGGTCAGCGCGCAAATCTTCGTCGCGGAAGCAGCGCGCGATCTGGAAGTAGCGCTCGAAGCCTGCCACCATCAGCAGCTGCTTGAACTGCTGGGGCGACTGCGGTAGGGCGTAGAAGTTGCCGGGATAGATCCGGCTCGGCACCAGGTAGTCGCGGGCACCCTCCGGCGTCGGGTTCGCCAGGTTCGGCGTCTCGATCTCGATGAACCCGCGCTCGCCCAGAAAGCGCCGGATCTCGGCCACAATGCGGTGCCGCAGGACCAGGTTCGCGTGCATGCGCTCGCGGCGCAGGTCCAGGTAACGGTACTTGAGGCGGAGAGTGTCCTCCACGGGCACTTCCTCGTTGATGTAGAAGGGCGGTGTGCGCGAGGGGTTGAGGACGGTCACCTCGGCCGCCGCCACTTCGATGGCGCCAGTCGGCAGGCTCGCGTTTTCGGTCCCCGGGCGCCGGCGTGTGACCTCCCCGGCGACCTGTACCACGTACTCGTTCCGGACCTCGGCCGCGGCAGCGTGCGCGGCGGCCGACGTCCGGGGGTTGACCACCACCTGCACGATGCCGGTGCTGTCGCGCAGGTCCAGGAAAATGAGCCCGCCGTGGTCGCGGCGGCGGTGCACCCAGCCGGCCAGTGTCACCTTCGTGCCGGCATGCTCAGCCCGTAGCTCGCCGCAATAGTGGGTCTTCAGCATCGTTGCCTCCCTGCCTGCCGCCTTCGAGGCGGCCCTGGGTACTCAAAGCGAGGGGCCCTTCCAGGAAGGGCCCCTCGAGACTATCGAACCGCTATCCGTTCAGACTCGCCCGGATCCTCCACAGGAAGGACTGGCGAGGGGCGATCTACCCCTCACTCGGGCTGGTATCGGAGACGGCCACCATCGCCATCTCCTGCTCAGGCTCTTGCTGCTCCTGCCGGCTGCGCTTCATCATCCAGAACGCCAGGCCGGCCATAAGCGCTATCAGCGATACCTTCTTCAATCGGACCTCCAGGGCTTTCTTACTATAGGTATCGGTCCGGACGGCGGTCAAATTTCGTCCCGGATGCAACTGCCGCCCCTCCGGCGCGCTGTTATCCGGGAGCAAGCCCCCGCGGCCTAGAGTGAACGCGGTGGTCCCGAAGCCGCAACGGTCTTTCGGGGCCATCGCCACGCGGGGTCAGTTGGCGGGCCGGCGGCCGGTCTGAAGGCGGACGGAGCTAGGGTCGCTGGTCGCGGCCGCGGCGGAAGAACTCCTCCACGTCCTGCAGGATGCTCTCCGCCGGGGGGAGCTCAGGCGCGGCCTCGTTCTCACTCTCGGCCTGCGCCTCGATGGCGTCCAGGCGCTCCTCGAGAGCGCGGACGTACTCGGAGACCTCGGCGTTCTTGGAGGTCGCCTCCTCCAGCTGTGTCCGGAAGGCGGCGGAGGCGCGGATCATGCGCCCGAGCGGGATCTGGACCTCCAGCATCGCTCCCAGCGCCTGCAGCAGCGCGAGCGAAGCCGTCGGGTTCGGCGTCGCTGAGACGTAGTGGGGGACGTTCGCCCAGAGAGACCCGACAGGGATGTTGCGGGCGCGCAGCTCCGTAGTGAGTACGCCGCTGATCCCGGTTGGGCCCTGGTAGCGCCCGGTGCGGGCGCGATTGACGATGCCGGCCCTCGCGGCCATCTCGTCGGTCGGGGCCGTGCCGGTTATCCGTACGGGTCGCGTGTGGGGGAAGTCTACGAACATGGCGCCCAGCGTGATCACGGTGCTGACCTTGAACCGCTCAAGCACTTCCATGATGCACCCCAGGTAGGTCTTCCACTTCAGGTGCGGTTCCACGCCAACGAGCACGATGAGGTCTTTTTCCGGCAGGCGGTGGTAGTAGAACTTGTTCTCCGGCCACTCCAGCTCACGGACCTCACCAACCCAGCGGACTGTCGGCCGTAGCGCCGTGAAGTCGTAGAACTCCTCGGGGTCGATTTCGGCGAGCAGGGGCGTGCGCCAGCGGTCGGCGAGGTAGGCAGCGGCGGCGGAAGCCGCGGCGCCGGCGTCCGACCAGCCGGTGAAGGCGGCGATCATGACGGGCTCGCGGAGGTCGGGTGAGTCGACGATGCGAAGCGGGGTCATCCAGGTGGCCTCCTTTGATAGTGTCTCAGGCCACGTCACTTTTGATTCTAGCACTTTCGCGCATGCGGACATTTCGAGGGAACGCGGGCCATGCCCGTGGGAGCGTCAGATTGCCTGGATACACGACTGGCGGACGGCGGACATTCCGGGAATCGCCGGTCTCGCGCCAGACTGCTCGAAACCGAGCATCGCCCGAGGGACCGTGATGCTGAGGGAGCCGAGCGGCACCCGCACGCCCTGCCCGACTAACGAGGGCCGCGTATATCCGGCCGCCAGACTATGCCAATGGGGCTGGTGCCAAGGGCCGGAATCGAACCGGCGACCCCAGCTTTTTCAGAGCTGTGCTCTACCGACTGAGCTACCTTGGCATAGCGAGGGATAATCCACTATAGGAAAACGCGTCTCCGCCAGTCAAACTCGTGGTGTGCGGGGACCAGGACATCCTATACACCTGGGAGGCCTCTCCTGGAGCGCGGGGGGGCCGGACTCCTGCGCCGGCCTCGTGCGCCGGCGGCGCCCGCCGCGGGCGGCCCCGCTCAGATTCGCGACAGGCCTCCGGCGCACCTCGTGACGCTTGACACAAACTCGAGGCCGTAACTATGCTGCGACTGCCGCAGGGGCAGGGAGGAAGACCTGATGACCACACCGGCAGGCGACACAAACCGCCCTTCCGGCCAACTCATTGTAGCGCTCG
Organism: Dehalococcoidia bacterium; assembly: GCA_035574915.1. Lineage (NCBI taxonomy): Bacteria > Bacillati > Chloroflexota > Dehalococcoidia > Dehalococcoidia bacterium. The sequence continues at coordinate 19,287 of DATLYJ010000171.1, forward strand.
TCCTCATCGTAGTCCTCGCTGCCCTCGTCCTCTACAGCTCCTTCACCGTCCTCAACCTTCCCAGAGGCGTCACTGAAGAGAGCGAACACATCTGGAACCTCTACCAGGCGACCCTGGCCATTTCGATGGTCATCTACTTCGCCGTCACGGCGGGGATCATTTACGCCATCTTCCGCTTTCGCCAGCGGAGCAAGGAGCTGCCGCAGCAGATCCACGGCAGCAGCCGGCTTGAGCTTCTCTGGACGGTCATCCCCGTCGGCATCCTGGTCGCCCTCTTCATCCCTTCGCTCGTCGTCATGATCGACCTCAAGACCCCGCCCTCCGACGACGAGGCCGACCTGGTCATCGAGGTGGTCGCGCACCAGTGGTGGTGGGAGTTCGTGTACTGCACGAACGGCGACTGTGCGTCCCCGAACAACGTCCGGGTGCAGCGCACGCCGCCGAACTACGATGACCTGAAGCCGCCCGCGCTGGTGGTCCCTACCGGGCAGAAGGTGAAGGCCTACGTGCGTTCGACGGACGTCGTGCACAGCTTTTACTGGCCGCGATCGCTCTATAAGCTCCAGGCCATCCCCGGCAACGTCAACGAGCTTCACTTCACTGTGAAGAGCGGCAAGGAAGGGACTTACAGCGGCCAGTGCTACCAGTTCTGCGGCCTGCGCCACGCCGACATGCTCTTCGTAGTCGACGCGCGGACGCCGTCCGAATTCCAGAGCTGGCTCAACGAGCAACGCCGCGCCCAGGGCCTGGAGACCACTAATCCGACCGCAAGCGCGGACAGGGACTAAGGCTTGCACCTTCCTACGACTGATTGCTTGGCAGGCAGGACGGGACTATGACGACACACGCCGCCGTTGCCCATGGCCACGCCCCGGACGGGGCCGCGCACGAGCACGCCCAGGGAATGAGCCGGGGCATGGCCGGGATGGTCTTCTTCATCGCCTCCGAAATAATGCTCTTCGGCGGCCTTTTTGCCGGCTACTTCTACATCGTCAACCAGGCGGACACCTGGCCGCCCGAGGGCATCGAGCACACGCCCGGCACGGCCGTCGGGGCTCTCCTCACCGTGGTACTGATCACTAGCGGGCTCCTCGGCCATGCGGGCATCGTGGCGCTGCGTTCGGGGACATACGGATTCGTCCTCCAGACGGGCAGCCGCAAGGGCCTCATCCTCGGCATATCCCTCGCCATCCTGCTGGGCACGATCTTCATCGCCGGGCAGGCCTACGAGTGGCTCACCCTGTTCGACGAGGGCCTCACGGCAAAGTCCGGCGTATACGGCAGCACCTTCTACATCCTCACCGGGTTCCACGGCGCCCACGTGATCGCCGGCCTGGCGATGCTCTGGGTTGTCCTGGTCCGGGCCCTCTGGGGCGACTTCACGCCGAGGCGCCACCTCTTCGCCGATGCGGCGATGCTCTACTGGCACTTCGTCGACGTGGTGTGGGTGCTGCTCTTCGTCATCATCTATCTGGTCAACAAGTAATCGGCCCGCACGAGAGGTAGCTCATGGCCACCGGCGCGATAGCAAGACCAACCCATCACCCGAGGCACTACACCGGGATCCTCGAATGGGTGCTGACTACCGACCACAAGAAGATCGGGATCATGTACCTGCTCTTCACGATCTTCTTCATGCTCATCGGCGGCATCCTGGCCCTTCTCGTCCGTACACAGTTGGTCTGGTCGAACACGGAGGTGTTCTCGAAGGACGCATACAACCAGTTCTTCACTATGCACGCCTCCACCATGCTCTTCCTGTTCGTGATCCCCGTGGGGGCTGGATTCGGTAACTACCTCCTGCCCCTGATGATCGGCGCGAAGGACATGGCCTACCCGCGGATCAACGCCCTCAGCCTCTGGCTTATCCCGCTGGCTGCCATCTTCATGTTCAGCTCCTTCTTCGTCGAGGGCGGGGCGGCCAAGAGCGGCTGGACCGAGTACGCGCCGATGACGCTGCGCACCTTCTCGCCGGGCCACGGCACTGACCTCTGGATCCTCGGCGTCCAGATTCTCGGTATCTCCTCGGTGGGCGGCGGCATCAACTTCCTGGTGACGACGATGACCATGCGCGCCCCCGGCATGACGCCTGCGCGCATGCCGATCTTCGTCTGGATGATCGTCGTTACTTCCGTCCTGGTCGTCTTCGCGACACCGGTCCTCGCCAGCGTGCTGACGATGCTCTTCTTCGACCGCAACCTGGGGACGCACTTCTTCGACCCGCGCGAGGGAGGGAACCCGCTGCTGTACCAGCAATTGTTCTGGTTCTACAGCCACCCGGCGGTTTACATCATGATCCTGCCCGCCATGGGCATCGTCTCCGAGGTACTGCCCGTCTTCTCTCGCAAGCCGCTCTTCGGCTACAAGGCCGTCGCCTACGCGGGCGCTGCCATCGGCATCCTGGGATTCTGCGTTTGGATGCACCACATGTTTGCGACCGGCCTCAGCATCCCGCTAACCACCGTGACCATGTTCACGACGATGATGATCGCCGTCCCGTCCGGCGTGAAGATGTTCAACTGGCTCGGCACGATGTGGTACGGGAGCCTGGTCTTCAAGACGCCGATGTACTTCGCCATTGGCTTCCTCTTCCTGTTCCTGATCGGCGGCGTCGACGGCGTCTTCCACGCCGTCGTGCCCGTCGACTACGCCATCAACGACACCTACTGGGTCGTGAGCCACATCCACTACGTGCTCTTCGGCGGGGCTGTGTTCGGCGTCTTCGCCGGCATCTACTACTGGTTCCCGAAGATGACCGGCAAGTTCCTGGACGAGACGCTGGGCAAGACCCACTTCTGGCTCATGTTCGTCGGCATGAACCTTGCCTTCATGCCCATGCACGTCCTTGGCCTGATGGGCATGCCCCGGCGCATCGCGACCTACGAGAGCGGCCATGGCTGGGAGTGGTGGAACCTCGTCTCCACCGTAGGCGCCTTCATCATCGCTGTCTCACTCCTCTTCTTCCTCTACAACTTCTTCAAGACCCTGGCGTCCGCGCCGAAGACGGCGGGCGACGACCCGTGGGAGGGCAATACGCTCGAGTGGATGACGACGTCGCCGCCGCCGGAGCACAACTTCGACTCGCTGCCGCCAGTCCACAGCGAGCGCCCGGCATTCGACGCCCGGGCAGGCCGGATGTCCTACCGCCCTGGCGCGGCGGCGCACTAGAGGAGAGAGGAGCTAGGACGAAAGCGTGAACATCAAGCCCTGGCAGATCTTCGTCTTCTCTCTCGTCCCGCTGGCGCTGGTGTTCGCCGGAGTCATCGGAGGCTCCTTCTGGGGCGCTGACTCGGGGAAAGAGGTGTTTGGCGCGGCGCCGCCGCCCGCGGCGACGCAGCCGGCGGGCACTCCCAGCGCAGGCGGCAGCCCTGAACCCGGCGGTACGGTCCTGACCATCACGGCGCGAAACCTCCTCTTCGACAAGCGGACCCTGACCGCCCCCGCAAACACGAGGATCACCGTGCGCCTCACCAACGAGGACTCGGGCGTGCTCCACAACATCGCTTTCTACCGCAACCGCCAGGCGACACAGCGCCTCACCCCCGACTCAGTCGGTGAACTCTTCGCCGGCCCGGCGACGCGTGACCTGACTTTCACGACGCCGGCGCGCGGCAGCTACTTCTTCCGCTGCGACGTGCACCCGGACACCATGACCGGGACGTTTACGGTCCAGTAGGGCCGGCCGTTTCCCGGCAGGCGGGCCCGGGCCGTCTAGCCGGCCTTTTCGCCGTCCGCGCCTTCGAGCGCCGCGACATGCTCGGCCAGCACCTCGCGGCGGGCGAAGCGCAGTAGCAGCGCCACGCCGACGAGCACCACGAGCGCGTCATCCAGCTGCCCGAGGACGGGGATAAAGTCGGGCACGATGTCCAGAGGCATCGCGAGGTAGAGGACGAGGGCCACGGGCAGGATGCGGACGGCGACCGGTATGCGCCTGTCACTCAGGATGGCCCGGGCGAGGCGCAGTTTGGGACGCAGTGGCAGCCCGCCGATGCGCTTGAGGAGCTGTCGGTCCTCCATGCTGGTGCGCCGCCAGGACAGGCGCACCGCCACGAGCACCGCGATTGTGAGAGCAACCGCCGCAAGCGGGATCCAGACCAGCGGCTCTATCAGCGGCATGCGCGCGCGGTCCCTTCGGCGGGCCAACGCCGCGCCGTGTCACGGCTGCACGTCCCAGGGCGTTTCAGGCGCCGCACGCTAGAGGAAGAGGGCGTCCGCGTAGAGCTCCAGCGACACCAGGAAGACCCCGGCGCACAAGAGCAGGCCCCGGGCGAGGGATGCCGGGTTGGCCGATTCGTGAAGGCGCAGCGCCGCGAGGACAGCGGCGGTCAACGCCAGCGCCGCGTGCGTCAGAAAGCCGCCGCTTGTCGGCGGTCCGTCGAGGTGAAAGAGGGCGGTGTCGACGGCCGCGAAGAGCAACGCCGGGATGATGAACGCGTCTGCGTAGGCGCGCGGTATCTCCCCTCGCCGGTAGCGGTATTCGCTCCAGCCGCCTATCACCATGGGCAGTCCCATGGCGAAGTGGGCGATGCGGGCGTCCGGTTCGACGACTGTCACGGTCAGCATCCCCCAACCCAGCAGGACGAGGGTCACAGGGAAGATCAGGGTCCGAAGAGTGCTCCGGAACCAGACTCTGCCCGATAGCCTTTCGGCAACCATGAGCGAACCGAGCAGGACAAACCCGGAGCCGAAGGTGTGGTGAGACTCCGCGGGGCGCACGATATACCAGTGCGCGTGCTCCGCGGACAGGTGGAGGAGCACCAAGGGGACTTGCGACAGGTCAAGGCCCGGCATTTTCCCGGTCCACCGGCTCTCGCGTTCCGACTCTTGCGCCGAGGCCCTTAGCCCAGCCTGCGGATGGCTTCCTCCAGCTCTGCCAGGCTGGTTGGGCCCTCAAACTTTGCCGCGATGAGGCCCTGCGCGTCAATGAGAAAGAACCACGGCTCGCTGCGGAGGCCCCACTCCCGCACGGCGTCCGCGGGGACCCTCTCCGGGCTTCCCGGGGTCTTGTAGAACTCGACATGGATGAATTCCAGCCTGTCACGGTACTGCGAGTGCAGCTTCTTCATGATCTCGTATTCGGGTCCGCAGAAGCGGCTGTCGCAGAAGCCGGGCACGGCGAACAGCACGAGCGCCGGCCGCCCTCTCTCGATGGCGTCGGCGATGGTGGTCATGTGGAACTCGGGCAGGGGGTTCGTCGCGGAATCGATCTCCGTGATCTCCGAGACGTCGCCGAGGGTCAGATTGCGGCTGCGAGGCGCCGGCGAGCCGACAGGCGGCGTTACCGAGCGCTCGATCACGTTGAATGAGATGCGCTGCGAGCCCTTCAGCTTCGGCTTCGAGGAGTCGACGCTCACCTCTACGCCCCAGTTCCCGGCGCGGTCGAAGGTTACCGTCGTGACGTACACCCCGACATCCTCGCCCGCGTTGATGTGGACATGCTGCGTGCCGTCCGAGTGAGTATGGATGACCTGCTCGGCAATGCCCGCGTCCCGGGCCGGGACTACCGACTTCGCTTCCGCCTCAAATTTCTGGACGGCCGTGGCGCCGCTGATGTCGAAGAACTTCAGGCGCACCTTTGCGTCCACCACCGGGACGTTGTTCTTGTCGAGGATGCCGACCACGAACCGGTTCGTCCCGACGACTTGCTCCGACGCCGCGATGACCGGGATGAAGTCAGGCTGGCCGTCGATGACGATGACGTTTGGGTCCTCGCGGTCACCGTTGCCGCAAGCAGCGGCAAGAAGGGCGAAAAGAGTCGCCACGGCGAGGAGGGACTTTGTGAACATGGCCACAAGCATGTTAGCACGCCCATCCTTGCGGCGACTGCCGGCCGGGGCTAGCCTCGAGACGTGGCCGCGATCGTCGAAGTGAGGCGCCTCGAGAGACGGGGTGTTGTCCTGGAGGCCTTCGGGATCGCCTACAACCTTCTCGAGGGCGCTCTCTCCATCGGGGCGGGAGTCCTGGCAGGGAGTGTGGCTCTCGTGGGTTTCGGGGCGGACAGCGCCATCGAGGTGAGCGCCAGCGTGGTCGTGCTGGTGCACCTCCTGCGCCGGGACGGTGACCGGCAGGCCGCCTGGGAGGGCCGGCTGGCGGTCTTCGTCGGCTTCACGATGCTCGCTCTCGCCGCCTACGTGGCTGGCCGCGCCGTCTACGACCTCGTGACGCAGTCGGAGCCCGACGAGTCGTACCTTGGCATCGGCATCGCTGCCGCCTCCGTGGTCGCCATGCCGGTGCTATCGCGCATGAAGCACGACATAGCTCACAAGATCGGGAGCCGCGCCCTGGAGGCCGAGTCACGGGAGACGCTCGTATGCAGCTATCTCTCCGCAGCGCTCCTCATTGGTCTGGCTGCGAACGCGGCCCTCGGCTGGTGGTGGGCGGACCCCGTTGCGGCGCTGGTCATGGTCGGCCTCATTACGCGCGAGGGCTGGGAGGCCGTGACGCGACGCGAGCTTTGCTGCGTCGACTGACACTCCGTGCGGCTAGGCCGTCTGCTCCTCATAATGGGAACGGAAGATGATGCAGTGGCCCCCTAGATGCGACCGCTGCCGGCGAGAGATTGACGACTGGTCGAGCGCCGGCCTTTACGGCAAGGGCTGGCTCCACAAGAGTTGCTGGAGCGAGCTCTTTCGCGAGGCCCAGTCCCTGGGCCGGGCCGTCCCTGAGCTCCGGTCGCCGGTCGAGCGCAGTGCCCAGCTCGAGCTGCCGATGATGGTCTTCCTGCTGCTGTTCCATTTCGGGCTCGCCGCCGCCGTCGGTGGTTGGTTCCTGCTCACCCAAACGGACGAGAGCCGCACGGCCGGCGTAATCATCCTGGTCGGCGGCCTGATATCGCCGCTTGTGGGCGCCGCGGGCGCGGCCCTGAACATCCTCAGCCGACGGCGTATCGAAGTCATACGCCAGACGCTCGACCTCCAGGGCGGCTGGAAGCCGGGGCGCTGACGATGCCTCCGGTGTTGCACTCTGGGCACCCGGTCACCTGGAGTGCCTGGCACTTCGAGCCCACCGCCGTGGGCATCGCTTTCGTGGTCCTGGGGCTGTACGTGGCAGGCCTCCGCCACGCGGGCGCGCCCTTCGAGGCCTGGCGGCCCGCTGCCTTCCTGGCCGGCGGCGGCCTGATGCTGGCTGCGCTGCTCTCCCCGCTGGACGCCGCTTCCGACCGCCTGCTCTCCATGCACATGCTGCAGCACGTGTTCCTCACCAGCATCGGTCCGCCGCTGGTGCTGCTCGGCATCCCGGCTCAAACGCTGCGCTGGCTCCTTCCGCAGGGCAGCCCTGGCTTCAAGGCAGCGGCTCTCCTGACCATGCCCTTCGTGGCGGCGGCCGCGTTCATCCTGAACATGTGGCTCTGGCACATCCCGCCCATCTATGAGGCGGCGCTCACGGACCTGAACGTGCACGTAGCGATGCATGTGGCCTTCATGGCCACCGGCCTACTCTTCTGGTGGCCGATCGTCGCTCCCTACCCGGAGCTCTCGACGGCGGGCCCGGGCGCGCGCCTGCTGTACCTCTTCGTTAGCGGCTTCCCCATGGGCTTGCTGGCCCTGCTCCTGCTTTCGTCAGAAGTCATCATCTACGACTTCTACCAGGACCAGCCGTCACGGCTCTGGGGCCTCTCCGCGCTCGAGGACCAGCAAATCGCCGGTGTCATCATGGGCAGCCTGGGCGAGGTCGCCAGCTTCGTCGCTTTCACGCTGATATTCGTCCGCTACTTCCTTACCGACCGTGAGGAGCTGGGCATCACGCCGAACGCGTAGCGCGGAGCACCCGGCCCCGTGCTGCCTGCTCCTTCCCGCTGCCACGCTCCGCCGTGCCCTCGAATCCGCCGTGCTTCCCACCCTTGATATGGACAACCCGCAGCCGCGGGCCTAAAGTACGCTCGCGAATCCAAGGGAGGGGCATATGGACCTGAACGCCGTTCCGCCTGAGTTGCTCGGGATCATCATGGCGAGCACGATTTCAGACGACGACAAGTCCGCCATCAACAACTTCTTCGCGAACCTGGACGAAGCCCGCAGGCCGGAGATCATGCGCGAGATCAGGAGCCGCGGCAACTGGCAGGACAAGATCAAGTACTGCCTGGAGCAGGCCAGGGCGGCGACGGTCTAGCGCTCCAACCGGTACACCTCAATGGGCCCGTAAGGCGGCCCTGCCACTGTCGCGACCAGCCTGCCCTTCTGCGTCAGGTAGCGCTGAAAGCGCTCGCTGTCGGCCGGGGTGAGCTTCGCGAGGATCTCCTTCGTGAGCGGAGACAGTAACAGGTAGTCGGCGTTGAGCCGGCCCATCGCGCCCTCGATGTCCGTCGTTTCGCCGCGCGAGATCTCCGGGTTGGTCCAGTAGAAGAGGAGAAGGAGGCTGCGGGTCTCCAGGTCCGGCAGGGCAAGCCACATCCTGTTGTCGGTGACGACTCGCGAACCCGCTGGCACGACCTCCCGCACCGCGTCGCCGACCGTCGCATAGACGGTCGCGTTGCGCGCGTCCGAGACGTTGCGGATGCCGACGGCGGCGCCCTCGGCGGCGACCATGAGCGCTGCCAGGAGCACGGCGATAGAAGCCGCGCGCCCCATGGGTCTCGAGGGCGGGCGCCAGGAGAGGAGGGCGCGTCCCCCTTCCGCGAGGGCGACGCAGAGGAACGGCACGGCGATCACCCAGTACACGAAGCGCTTCGTGGACTCGAAGAGGGCGAACTCGAGCACCAGGCAGCCGAGCACCAACGCGAGCAGCCTGTGCGGCGCCGAGCCCCGGCGTGCCCGTACCGCCGCATAGGCCAGCGCCGCCGGACCCGCGATCAGGAGGGTTAGGCGGGCCGAGGGCCGCTCGAAGAGCTCGGCCGGGGACATGGACGTATCGATGTCGAGCGCGAGGTCGTAGCGGTCTGCCTCCGAGACGAGGTTGTCGATGTAGAACTGCGGCGAGAAGAAGTCGCTGCGCTGCTCGACGGTGCGTGCTTGCCCGCGGAAGTCCTCCCAGTCTTGCGCGGCGTAGACGAAATACGGCACGAACGGGAGGGCGGTGCAGGCGGCGAAGAGGGCCGCGTGGAGGACGCGGCGCCGGGCAGCCGCGGGAGTCGTGAGCAGGAAGAGAGCTAGAGGGACTACGAAGAAGGCGGCGACGAATTGCGTCAGGCAGCCAAGGCCGAGGACAATCCCGGCGCCAGCCGCATCTGCAGGTCCGGGCGAGCCGCCCCTGCGAAGGAGGACCAGGGCCGCGCCCACCGCGAAGGGCGTGGCAACGAGGTCATAGCGGACCGTCGCCCCGAGGTCGGTCAGGGTCAGGCCGGTGAAAGGTGTAAGGTTCAAGCGCAGCAGGACGAGTAGCGCCGCCGCGCCGGCGCCGGCCCATCTCCCCGCCGTCCGCGAGCCCAGCAAGTAGGTCAGGAGGAGCAGCGCTCCGCCGAAAAACGCGCTCGTCAGGCGCGCCTGTTCCAGGCCCGCGCCGAAGACTTCGAAGACGCCGGCCAGTACGAGGTGGTGCAGGGGCAGGTTGAAGTAGTAGTGCCTGTCGGCGCCGAAGAAGCCGGCGAAGAGGTCTGACCCGAAGACGCCCTCTTCGGCCAGCTTCGTCGAGGCGGATACGATCCAGCCCTCGTCGCCGCCCGCGATCGGATGGTTGCCTATGTTGGGCAGAGTCGTCGCGGCGTAGAACAGCGCGACTGCCGCGAGCACTGCTGCCACGAACGGCCCTTCTCGACGACGGACGTAGTCCAGGGTGCGCTTCACCACGCCGGAGTGTAGTGTCAGCGCGCCCTAGGCGGTATTCGCCGCTCGAGGCCGTGGGTCCTCGGACTGCCGGGCCTAGCCGGCGATGAGGGCGCGGACCACGCCGCCGAAACCGCGACGGTGCGCGGCCTGCACGGCCAATGGCGTCTGCACGAGCCTACCCCGGGCCGCGAGCTCGGCGAGGTGCTGGGCGCGCCTGGCCAGAGCAGGACTCTTCAGGGCCGCCTCGGCCTCTTTCTCGCGTATGTAAGATTCGAACATCATCTCGCACCTCCACGCGCAGGTTAGCCGCGGGGTTGGCGCGGGAAATCGAACCGCGGCCCGATGCGGGCCTCGGACTTTAGGCCGAGTTGAGTGGCAGGCCCTCTGACGCGGGCCTCAGGCGCCGGCCCTGTGGAGCATCTGCGAGAAGTGGCGCCACTGCCGCTCCCAGGCGGCCTGGAGCCCCGCGCGCACGCGCGAAGCGATCAGGTTGCATTCGCGCATGTTGGCGTGGGTCACCAGGCGCTGGATGCGCACGTCTGCCCAGCGAATGTGGCGCTCCTCATCCAAGGTTATCTTGTGCAAGACCTGGGCGAGCGAGGCGTCCACGTGGGGCATGGCGTGATAGCACCTGTCGACCGTGTAGGGCTTCACGCCGCGGTACAGGGCGAACAACCTCTGGAGGTCGTCTCCGGCCTCCTCCGCCTGGGCGAAGGCCCTGGTACCGGCGTCTTTGGGGCCGGAGGTGATCCTGCCGCCGAGGCGTCTGATCTGCTCTCCGATCATCGTCGCGTGACGGCGCTCGTCGATGAGGTGGCGGGAAAGGCCGGACTCCAGTTCGCTGTCAGCGGTCTCAGCCCGCCACTTCTCCAGCAGGGCTATCGTGCTGAGCTTGGTCTGCCAGAGACGCTGCAGGACTTCGATGACTGGCGCCGGCTGCGGCCGGGTCGCTGGTTGCTGCCGTTTGAGCATGGTCCACCCTTCACCAACAACTTCGGCCGGTCGGGGCAAAATCCGTGCTTTTTCGCGCCGGTCCAGGTCGATCTATATGAATCCGTAACACCGCCGGCTCGTTCCGGTCGGCGCTGGCGCTGGGGGCGCAAGCAGGTCCAGGTCTAAGGCGATGGCCGCAGGCCGTCAGGCGACGTTCGCGCGCTTGTTGGCCAGCCGCAACCTTTGCACCGGCGAAAGCTCGCGCTCGGGCGCCATGCGTTCGCGGCGCTCCTCCTTGGCCTGCTCGATGCCCAGCTCCGCGGATGCAAGCAACTCGTCCCGTGTCCCCCCGTCTTCGGGATAGGAGACGATCGCGGCCGAAGCCGAAATCACCTGCTTTTCGCCAGAGGCGTCATCGAACACGGAGAGCGCCGAGAGCTTCTTCATGATCGACGATGTGAGTTCCACTGCTACGGCGCGGTTCGTCTCCGGCAGTAGGACGGCGAACTCATCGCCGCCGTAGCGGGCCACCATCTCCGGCGGCGCAACAGTCGCCGCCAGGGTCATCGCGACGGCGCGCAGGACGCGGTCGCCGAGCGTGTGCCCAAAGTTGGCGTTGAACTCGCCGAAGTCGTCGATGTCGAACAGGATGACCGATAGCCCGCGACCGTAGCGCCGGGCTCTCAGCACCTCCTGCTCTAGGGCTTCCAGGAAGTGGCGCCGGGTAAACGCCCATGTGACGGGGTCGATACCGCCGAAGCGCGTCGTCTCCTCTCCGGCCATCAGGTCTTTCAGGGCAAGCGTGCAGTGTCCGGCCACGAGCTCCAGGATCTCGATGTCGGGCTCGGAGCCCGAGAACATGAACACGCAGAGTCCGAAGGTCTCGCCTTCCATGACCAGCGGGACGCTGGCGACACGCGTGATCTGCAGCTCCTTCTTGATCGCGTCGATGGCCTCGCGGTCCAGGCCCTCGTCGAAGACGTTGCGCAGGTCGTCCTCGACTACGACCTCGCCGCCTTCCATGACGTTTCGGCGCCAACTGCGCAGCGGCAGCGGGAATTCGGCGTCGGCCAGGTTGTAGTTGGCGGCGAGACACGCCTGCTCGATGCCATGGTCCTCCACGTTTGCCAGGGGCGAGGCGTGGAGGATGTCGCGCCTGCGGTCCAGGAGAAGCGGGTAGGTCACCACCGCGCCGGTCACCCTCGGCGAGCGCTCCAGAAACAGCGCCAGCATTTCCTCCATGGTCCCAGCGCTGTGCAGGAAGAGGCTGAGTACGGCGAGCTCGTTGAGCCTCTCGGCGCGCACGTAGACTTCTTCCGCGCTCAGGCGGCGGCGGGGCTCCGGGCGCGCGGCGCGGCGAAGCGCCTCTGGGTCCAGGCCCTCGGGCTTCTTCTTGTTGCCGCCGAACCGCGACATCAGCCTCATGAATCCTCTCCTGCCGTATCAGGCCGCCCTGGTATCGGAGCCCGACAGACGCACGACTGCTCTGTTTCCGTCGATCTCAACCTGGCAACCTCGCTCGAATGCATAGGAGATCGCGTCTTCGATGTCCTCCGCTGGTGGCAGGTCGCGCTCCTCCATCTGCACGGTCACGGAGTGCGAGGAGTAGTTCGCCAGGTTCGCGGTAGCGGCGCGCTCCAGCCGGGCGAGCGTGCGATACACCCGCACGAGTTCCACGCGACCCTCCCTGTCCTCGATGATCATGCAGGCCGGCGACAGGAACGACTTGTCCAGGAGCGCCTCGTAGTGAGGGATGCGCATCTCCGGGCGCGGCATGGCAGACGGCGTCTCCGCCGAGTCCGGACCTTCGAGCTCGGCGCGCGCTTCCATCACTGCCATGCGCACCTTCTCCCGGACATCGTCCTCGTCCAGCGGAGGAGTGGCCTTCTCGACCTCGGCTTCCTCTCCTTGCGCCATGGCCGGAGCGACAGATGGCTCGGCCGGTTCGATCGACGCGACCTCATCGTCAGGAACGTCAGGTTCCGATAGGACGGCGCCCGCTCCCAGCTCAGCCTTGAGCTGTTCGACCGCCCGGCGCACCTGTTCCCGCACGTCCTCGTCCTCTGCGGGCGCCGGCGGCCTCGCCTCAGGTTGCGCTGGCTCCGTTGGCCACCCGCCTTCGCGCAGAGACGGCGATGCTGACCACTGTCCCCAGGCGCCGCCCAACGACGCGGGAGCGGCAGTCCACCCCGAAGCCGGCTCTGGCGTTGGACGCCAGGCTTCGTCGAACGTGGTTGCGGCGCCAGCGCTCTCTTGCGCCGTCATTGCCTCTGGCTGAGGCGTCCCAGGGCCCTCGTCCGCCGCCGCGGCTCCGGGTCCAGCGAGTGCCGCCGGCAGGAGGCCTGCCAGCGCCTCTTCGAGCCGATCGAGGGCTGCACGAAGCTGCGAGATCGAGTCGCGCACATGCGCAACCGCGGCTTCAGCAGCTCCGTCTGCGGGCGCACGAAGGTCTTGCATCGTTGGGGAGTAGCTCCTGCTGGTCTTCTACGTAAGATTGTCGGCGGTCTCAGGGCAAACCTGAGAGCCCGGCGCGGCGGAGAAAAGGTTGCGCCATGCTAGAATTCGGCGGGCCGTGTGGGACGGCCGCACCCTAGGGAAACGCCCCTGCTACGCCTCTCTCGTTCCCGCCTGGCGCCCCTGCTCTCGGCCGCGCTTTTCGTCTGGCTGGCCTACCTTGTCCTCCTCCCCCTGAGCTACAACGAGCTCGACGTCTTCGACGCCACGCGGCGCATGCAGGTCCTCTTCGGCGCCGCGGCGCTTGCTTATCTTGCGCACCTGGCCTGGCACCGCCGGCTACCGGGGCCGACGCGGCTTGACTGGCCGCTGCTCGGGGTGATTGCAGCCTACGGGGTCGCCATCGCGCTCTCGATCTACCCCCGCTTCAGTCTCGAGGCTGCCGTTGTCCCGGCGCTAGCGGTTTTCACTTTCTACATGCTCTCCGACCTCGAGGAGGTGACTCCCCGGGCGATGGTCCGTGGCCTTGCGGCCGTCGGGCTTGCCGGCGCCGTACTCGCGCTCTGGGACGCCGGCGAGGAATACGCCTCCCGCCTCTCCCTCCTGTCCGCGGTTGCCGGCGGCGTCAGTCTGCGCGACATCGTGCCTCCGGCCGTACCGCGCGTCGAAGGTGTGGGCGACCACGTGAACATGATCGCCCTCGCCTTCAATATCACGCTGCCCTTCGTCCTGCTCCTGGCCTTGCAGGGCGACCGGACCGAAAGGCTTGTCGCCCGGGCCGGGGCGGGTGTCATGCTGCTCGCCCTCTTCCTGACGCTGTCCCGCGGCGCCTGGGTAAGCGCGGCCATCGCCTTGCCCCTGTTCGCTGTGTTGTATCGGCTGCATGGCCGCGCCAGCGGGCTGCGCCTCCCCAGGCCGCCTTCGCGGTTGATCCTTGCTGGCGCGGCGCTATCGATGCTGGCCGTTGCTGTCGCCGCCGTCCTCGTCGCCTCGCGCTGGGAGTCTCGCCCCCAATGGCTCTTCCGGTCCTCCCTCTCGCCTCGCTACGACGCCTTCGAGGTCGGCCTGGAGATCGCGCGCGACGAGCCCTTCACGGGCGCCGGACCGAACTCCTACAGCCTTCTGTACAACGTCTACAGCGGCGACTACCCCATCGAGAACTTTCATCCCCACAACGGCTACCTCGCCGTCGTCGTGGACGCGGGGCTCCTTGGCGCGGCCGCAGTGGGGATTGCCGCGCTTGTGCTGGTCCTGAGCCTGGTGCGCGTTTTCCGGCAGGCGCCGGCAGGAAGCCGAGCGATGGCCGCGGCTTGCATGTCCGCCCTCGCGGCCCTTGCCGTGCATGGCGTCTTCGACATGCCCAACCAGTCGAAGACGGCACTGCTTCTGCTCGCCGCTGTCAGCGCGCTGGCGTCGAAGCTCGATCGTCCGGGAGTGTCGCCGCGCGTTGCTTCGACCTCGAACATCCCCAGGCTGGCAATGCTGGCTTTTGTGCCCCTGGCGTTGGCCGGGTGGCTCTGGACGGACCGCGGCCACGCCGCGTACGACGACAGCCTTGCCGACCTGGCAAGAGGGGACTTCGACCGGGCGGCCCGGGAGGCGCTCTGGGCCACGGAGAGAGACCCCGACTACGCCGCCTACCACCTCCACGCCGGCGTTGTCCAGACCATTGCTTACTTCGTCCACAACAACCGCGGTGATCCCCTGCCCGCGTTGCTGGATGGCGGCATCGCTTCCCTGGAGCGCAGCCTCGAGCTCGAGCCCCGCGGCGGCATCGCCCACATCAACCTCGCCCTGGCCCTCCAGGCGAGGAACGAGAGGGAGAGGGCAGTCGAGCACGCCGCCCTCGCGGTCTTTCGCGCCCCCGGCGACGGCACGATTGCCGGAGCCGCAGGCACGATCTTCGAGTGGGCCGGCCGCCGGGAGGAGGCGATCGACGCCTACGCCCGCGCCGTGACCCACGATGCGTCGCTCATTGAATCGCGCTTCTGGGACACGACGCCTTTCCGCCGCGAGGTCCGGTCTGAGGTCATCGCGCGGACGTTCCTAACGGACTGCCGGAAAGCCCGCGTCGTCGCCCTCTACTACGCATACCCGCAAGACGACCTCGCCGCGCTCACGAGCGCCTGCCGGCGTCTGGTGGAAAGATGGCCCTCAGATGCACGTGCCCGCTCGGACCTGGCTATTGCCCTCCAGAGCACTGGCGCGCGGGAAGAGGCCCTGGCCCACGCCCGACGCGCCGTCGCACAGGAGCCGGACAATGCCTACGCGCGCACGGCGCTCGGCTTCGCCTTGCTGGCGCCTGATACCGCGGCGCAAGCGCGCAGGGAACTGGCCCTCGGGCTCTACCTGGGCGATCCCGATGCCGCCGTGCTCCTGCACATGTACTACCAGTCGAGTCAGCTCAGCCCGGACCGGGAAGTGCCGGAAGAGGTGCTGGACCGCCTGGACTCAATGCTTGCCACTGCCGCCCCCTTCGTCTACGAAGGCGGCCGCCAGCAGTACCTCCTCGGCATCCTCTACTACCGGCCTCGCTACTTCCGTGAGTCGCCTGTCGCCATCCTGATACCCAGCGGCCCCGATGGCTGGCTGGCCCTGAGCTCCCCGCGCGCGGAGCGCATCGAGGCGGCTCTGCGGGCGGCCGGCAGGCGCTAGAATACCGACTGGCGATGAGGCGGCCACCATCGGGCAGAGCCCGCGGTCTGCCCCGCGTCCCTTATGCTTCCAGGCGTCCCTGGCGTAATGGACGCTTACAGCGCCTGTGGATATGCTGCAGGGCAGTACCCCGCCGTATTCTGGAGGAGTTCCGCGAGTGACAGCCACCACGAAGAAGTCCCTCTATGACCTCGGCGAGACACCACCCCTGGGGTTCATCCCGGAGAAGATGCATGCTCAGGTAATCCGCCAGAGCCGTTACGGACCGCCTACCCAGGCCTTCGCCCACGAGATCGTCGATGTGCCGTCGATCGAGCCGAACGAAGTCCTGGTCTATGTCATGGCGGCAGGCATCAACTACAACAACGTCTGGGCTGGCCTCGGCATCCCGGTCGACATAGTGCGCCTGCACAAGCAGATGAACGAGGCGGGTGACGACGAGGGCTACCACATCGGCGGTTCCGACGCCTCCGGCATCGTGTACGCCGTCGGCAGCCAGGTCACCAACGTCAAGGTCGGCGACGAGGTCGTCGTGCACTGCGGCATGTGGGACGAGAACGACCCCTACGTCAAGGCGGGTAACGACCCCATGTTCAGCCCCACCTTCCGGATCTGGGGCTACGAGAGCAATTGGGGTTCGTTCGCGCAGTTCACCAAGGTCCAGGCCCACCAGTGCCTCCCCAAGCCGCCCCATCTGACCTGGGAAGCCGCCGCCGCCTACATGCTCGTCGGCGCGACCGCTTACCGGATGCTCACGAACTGGACGCCGCACAACGTGCGCGAGGGAGATGTCGTCCTCGTCTGGGGCGGCTCTGGCGGCCTGGGCTCACAGGCGATCCAGATCGTGAAGGCCTTCGGCGGTATCCCCATCGCCGTCGTGTCGAGCGAGGAGCGCGGCAACTTCTGCATGAGCCTCGGGGCCAAGGGCTACATCAACCGCAAGCAGTTCGACCACTGGGGCCGCTTGCCCGACTGGACGGACGATGCCGCGATACAGAAGGCCACCCTGGGCTTCCGCGCCTTCGGCAAGGCGATCTGGGATATCCTCGGCGAGCGGCGGAACCCGCGCATCGTCTTCGAGCACCCGGGCCAGGACACCATTCCGACCTCGATGTTCGTCTGTGACACGGGCGGCATGGTCGTCATCTGCGCCGGCACCACCGGCTACAACGCCGACGTCGACCTGCGCTACCTCTGGATGCGGCAGAAGCGGCTCCAGGGCTCTCACTTTGCCAATGACGAGGATGCGGCCGGCTTCAACAACCTCGTCATGGAGGGCAAGATCGACCCCTGCCTGGGCCAGGTCTTCTCCTTCGACGAAGTCGGCCTTTGCCATCAGCTGCTGCACGAAAACCGGCATCCGGACGGCAACATGGCGATCCTCGTCGGTGCGCCGCGGCCGGGCATGAAGGAAGTGCCGTAGGCCGTCACGGATCAACGGGCAGCCAGCGGCGCCGGGGCGTCCCCTTGTGGCGCCCCGGCCCTCATTTTCGCCGCGGCGCCGTCTAGTCTGTGGTCAAATCGCACTCGCGGAGGCCAGCTCGAAGTGGCGATAGCCGCCGGACCCGCGCCTGAGGCGGCGCCTTTGCCGAAGGTGGGCGCCCAGGCCCGCCATCCCGGCGCGCGGGCAACGCCCGTGCTCGCCTTTGGGGCCATCGGAGCAGCCGTCGTCGCTCGCGTGGTCGCGGAAGGCTGGGTGTCCGACGACGCGATGATCACGTTCCGCTACGCGCGGAACCTGGTCGACGGCTACGGGCCGGTGTTCAACGTCGGCGAGCGCGTCCAGGGCTACACCCACCCCCTCTGGCTCCTGGTGCTCTCCCTGGCCTCGCTCATCTACGACGACGCCGTCTACCTTTCTGTCGTCCTCGGGGCCGGGTTCACCCTGGCCACATTCGCAGTCCTCGCGCACGCCTTGACCCGCCTCGCTGGCGACTGGAGGGCCGGGCTTCTCCTGACAGCATTGCTGGGCGGGCTCTTCGCCTCCAGTGAGGCCTGGGTCTCTTTTCAGACGTCGGGGCTGGAGAATTCGCTCTCGCACCTTCTCCTGGCGTTGCTCGTGGCCATGGTGGCGTCAGGCCGGAGGCCGGCGCTGCCGCCGCTCGCCGCCCTGTGCTCGCTGCTGGTCCTTACCAGGCCGGACTTCGCGCTCCTGGTGGCCCCGCTCGCCCTCGCTGCGGCCTGGGAGCGCCGGCGCGACCCGCGTGAGCTTGCCCTCTCGGTCGCGGCCTGCGCGCCACTGTTCGCCTGGCTGGCCTTCGCCTGGGCCTACTACGGCGCCCCTTATCCAAACACGGCCTCGGCGAAGCTGGGTATCTACCCAGACCTTGGCTCTGCCATCGACCAGGGGCTGCGCTACCTGGCGGACTGGGCCCGCTACGAACCGGCGCCCGTAATGGCCGCGGCTTTCCTCGGCGTGGTGGGGGCGGCCCTCGCGCGGGGCAGCTATCCGCGGCTGCTCGCGCTTGGCGCCGCGCTCTACGTCGCCTATGTCGTCCTCATCGGCGGCGACTTCATGCGCGGCCGCTTCCTGTTGCCGAGCTTCGTGGTCGCAGCCCTGCTCGGGGCCTTCGCCCTGGCGCCGCGCCTCAGGCGCTGGCCGCTCCTCTCGAGGCCGCTGGGCCTGGGCGTCGCGATCTTCGGCATCGCCATCGCCTGCGGAGCCTGGCAGGCCCTGGCGCCCGCCCAGGACCGGGACGTCGGCGCGAACGGCATTGTCAACGAGAGGCTGTTCTACGATGGTTTCGACATCTGGGACTATCGGCGCACAGGCCGCCTGACGCTGGCCGAAATCGATGTCACGGCGATCGCTGCGACCCTGAAGGGCTTCGCCGCGCAGTGCGGCCCGTTCGCGATCCACTGGGGCACGCCAGGCACGCTGGGCTACCTCACCGGCCCCGAGGTCTCCCTCATCGACACCATTGGCCTCACGGACGAGTACATCTCGAGGCTATCCAGAAGCGCGCTCGTGATCTCGCCGCCGCGGCCGGGCCATCCCTACCGCTACATTCCCGTCTCCTACCTGGCCTCAAGGGGCGACATCGCGCTGGTGCCGGGTTGGTGGGAGCGCGCGGAGGCCGGGGACTGTTCGCTGCTCTCCGAGCCGGCGAAGCTGGCCGGCTCCAGAAAGGTCTTCGACGTCTTCTCTGACCTGATCCTGGACCCGCCGCCCGGCAGGTGAACCGCCGCGGGGCCAGCGCTGCTGCCAGGTGGGACGTCCTCGCCGAGGGTCTATACTGCCGGTCAGGGCTGCGCACAGCACCTGAGGGAGCAACGGGCCTGAACATCCACACCTTCACGAAGTCAGACATACCCGAAGCGGCAGAGCTGCTGGCGGCGCGCCACCTGGCCGCGCGCAAGACACACTCCTTCCTCCCGGCCGAATGGGACCAGCCGGAGCGCTGGCAGGAGACCCTTACTGCGGCGCTCGAGGGTGCGAGCGGTGTGGTGGCCACGGATGGCGGGCGCACGCTGGGCTTCATGCTGGGCCGCCGCGACCTGACCGACCAGCGCTCGATGGGCGCGCGCTACGGCGACCCGCGCGCCGGCTTCGTGCCCTTCGAAGGGCACGCTGTGGCGGCCGGCGCCGACGCCCGCCGGCTCTACACCGTCATGTATGCGGAACTGGGCGCCGAGTGGGTGCGCCGCGGCTTCTTCTCACACGGCATCCAGGTCTTCGCTTCCGACAGGGCGGCCCGTGACGCCATGGTCGACCTCGGTTTCGGGCACAAGTTCGTCGCCGCCTTCCGGCCGGCCGGCGACCCGCCGCCCGCCGCCGAAGCCGCCGGCCTCGAGGTGCGCGAGGCCTCGCGGGCGGACGAAGAAGACGTGCATCGCCTGGAGATGGAGCTCGACTACTATCACGCGACGCCGCCGATGTTCATGCCCGTCGACGCCGAGACCGAAGCCGGCGCCCGGCGCATGCAGGAGACGCTTTACGACAACCCCGAGGCCGCGATCTTCCTCGCCTACCGCGAAGGCCGCGCCGTCGGGATGGTTTCGATGATGGCGCCTTCGTACATGGCGGCGTCGCTGCTGTTCCCGGGCCTCGTGTACCTGTACCAGGGCATAGTGAGCGAGGAGGCGCGCTCCTCCGGCGCCGGCGAGGTGCTGCTCGCCCGCGCCCTGCGCTGGGCGGCGGAGCGCGGCCACACACACGTGGCGCTGCACTACCACGCCGCGAACCCGACCGGCGGCCCGTTCTGGCGCAAGCACGGCTTCGAGGCGGTGCAGCAGGGCATGGCGCGGCTGGTGGACGAGCGCATTGCCTGGGCGCGTGACTGGCGCTGACGCACCGGACATCGACCTCCGGGAGGTCCTGGCGCTATACGGCATCGCGAGCGCGCGCATTTCGCCGCTCCCGGGGGGCATGGTCAACCTGAGCTTCAGGGTCGACGCGCCCGAGGGGGCGTTCGCCCTCAAGTGGTACCGGCCCTGGCTCAGGGAGTCGCGGCCGGAGCGCCTGCGCTTCGTGTGTGAGACGCAGGCGGCGGTGCACCAGGCCGGAGTGCCCGCGCCGGCGATCGTCCCGGACCTGGAGGGAGACCTCTTCGTCGAAACCGGCGCCGGGGCCTTCGTCCTCAGCGATTTCGTCGAGGGGCGCCAGTTCCCGCGCGGGCGCATGCCTGCAGCCTGCGCCGAGGCGATGGGCGCCGAGCTCCACCGGTTGTTCGAAGCTCTTTCGGAGATCCAGGTAGCGGAGCAGCGCTCCTAGCTGACCCGCGAGGCGGCCCTGCGGCGAGTCCAGGACCTGCTGCGACTTGCCGGGAGCGGGGGGCCCGTCGACCGGCGGGCGGTGGCGCTGCTCGAGCATCGCCGCAGCGGCCTGGAGGCCTGGGCGGGCCCCCGCCGGAGCTCGGCCGGCAGCAGTGCATCCACGGCGACTACCAGGACGGCAACGTCATCTTCGACGACAATGACGGAGTCGCCGCGATTCTCGACTGGGATGCGCTCAACCAGGCGAGCCGGGCCTACGAAGTGATGAGGGCCTTCAACTTCAGTTTCCCCGAGGGCGCCCCGGGAGGTCTCGACTTTCTGCGCGGCTACGTCAACGCGGCCAGGCCCTCGCCGGAGGACGCGGCCACGCTCGTCGACGTCTGGTCCTACACCATCTTGCAGCGCTTCTGGCCCGTGGACGCGCGCTACGAGCAGCCGGGGTCGTACCAGGAGCGCTGGGATGTGTTCATCCGCGAGCCGTCGGGCTGGTGGGAGGGCAACCGGGAGCGCATGCGACAGGAGCTGATTCGCTTCGCGAAGGCGGCGCGCGCCTGAGGGCAACCCCCCAGAACCTGCGGAACGCGCACACGCACCTTGCGCTGCCCCACCACGCCGCGAGGCGCAAGCACGGCTTCGAGGCGGTGCAGCAGGGAATGTCCCGCCTCGTCGATGACCGCATCGCCTGGGCGCGTGACTGGCGCTGACCGAACGCATCTATCCGCGGTCTATCACTTCGCTTCTGGAAACGTATTCAGCGTGCTCCAGGCATTGGCGAGCAAGCTTGCAGCATGCAAGCATGACTCTTGTCCCAACCAACAGCGTCTGAGCAGC
>DATLYJ010000172.1 GCA_035574915.1 Dehalococcoidia bacterium
GGCTAAGCTGCCGTGGACGCCGGGACGGGCGCGTGCCGGTCGATGTCGTCGAGCAGGGCCGCAAACCAGTCGCGAAGGTCATGGTTGAGGATTGCGGACCTAAGCCTCTGGAAGCGGTCTCGCCGCTCCTCCGGTGGCATCGTCAACGCGCGGTAGATGGCTTCGGCAGTCTCGGCGACGTCGTACGGGTTGACACCGAGCGCCGCCGTGCCGAGCTCCTCGAAGGCGCCCGCCGTGCGGGAGAGCACCAGCACGCCGTCCCGGGTGTTCACGGTCGGACCTTCCTTCGCGACCAGGTTCATGCCGTCCGCCACCGGGTTCACGACCAGGACATCGTAGAGGGACATCGCGGCCAGGGCCTGAATGCGGTTGTTCTCGAAGATGACGCGGATTGGCTTCCAGCGCAGGTTGCCGAACTCGCGGTTGATGCTCTCGACGAGCGTCAGGGCCTCGTCCTGGTATTCCCGGTACGACTCGATGTCGCTCCTCGAAGGTACGAGCAACGCCAGGAAGTAGACCTGCTCGCGAAGCTCAGGGTGCTCTCGCAGCAGGAGGCGGTAGGCCTCGAACCCGCGCACAATGTTCTTCGTGAGGTCGAGGCGGTCGACGCGGAGGATGGTCTTGACGCCGGGCTGCGGCCGCAGGAGGTACCTGTAGCGCGAGAACTCCGGCGAGGCGGCAAGCGCCGCCAGTTCCTCGGGGTCCACGGAGATGGGGTCAGCCCAGACGCGGACCTTTCTGCCGCCGGTCCTCACGACGCCACGGTCGGCGTCGACGTCGCATGCGGGCGCGAACGCCGCGCAGGTTTGGACGAAGTTCCGGGCCGACTCGGGTGTCTGGAAGACGACGCTGTCGTTGCCCAGGAGGCCGAGACACAGCGATTGGACGATGGCCGGGTCGAGCCGCTTCCATTCCGAGGCCGGCGGCCAGGGGATGTGGATGAAGTGCTGGAGGTAAGCGTGCGGCCGCGCTCGGCGGACCATGGCGGGCGCCGTATAGAAGTGGTAGTCGTGAAACATGACC
The DNA here is from genome assembly GCA_035574915.1 of Dehalococcoidia bacterium. Classification (NCBI taxonomy): domain Bacteria; kingdom Bacillati; phylum Chloroflexota; class Dehalococcoidia; species Dehalococcoidia bacterium. Next base: position 1,024 of record DATLYJ010000172.1, read on the forward strand.
GCGCGCACGGCGCCAGTGTCGATCTCGCTCACGACCGCGTCCGCGAAGGCCTTGTTCACCTGCTGATAGCCGGACCTCCAAGCGCGCTCGCGTTCGGACTCGTCCAGGTCCGGTGGCCAGGGAAGCGAGTGCTGCAGGAACCAGAGGACCTCGTTGGAGAAGCGGCCGTAAAAGAGCTCATACGCCTCGGGCTCGGTCAGGACAAAGTGAGCCGCTCCATCACGGGCGGGTGGTTCCACCCGACCCTCGGCTACCAGGCGGTCGACGTCACTAAGGGGGCTTGACAGCCAGATTGTGGGATGGAGCCTGGCCGCGACGCTCAGGGCCGTGGCCAGGCCGCCCTGGCCCGGCACGGCCACGACTTCTCCCTCCCCGGACCACCTGTACTCCAGCGGCCCGCGGTTGCTTACAGTCAGCAGGCTCCCTCCCCGTCCGGCAGCCTCGATCACGGCTCTAACCCCCACTCCTGGACAGCTCACGGGCAAGCGCCCCCAGCAACTCCTCCACGGCGTCCACGCCCTCCACGGCCAGGTCCGCCGCTTCCGCCACCGATGGGTCCGTCTCGTTGTCGCGCACGACGACCGCCACGGCGTCCATGACGCCTTCCGCGCGACGCCCCTTTATCTCGCCGAAGACCGGAATGTCGGAGAGGTCGTCGCCCAGATAAACCAGACCGCGGATGCCCCTTGCCTCCGTCAACGCCAGGAAGGCGCTGTGCTTGTCGGGCAGCGCGCCGGGCACGAACTCGATGACCCGCTTCCCCTCCAGGAGCCGGGTACCGGTCGCCTCGGCTACCGGCGCGGCAAGCGAGAGAAGTCGTTCGCGCACCGCTTCGGGTTGGTCACAGTTACGATAGTGCAGGGAGAAGGCAACCCCCTTGTCTTCCACGGTCACGCAGGGCAGGCCGGCGAGCAGAGGCAAGACGACGCGGCGCGCGGCTTTGATCGAGTCCGCGCCGTGGACGTCCGCGCCGGCCGGCAGGCCGTAGTTACCCACGTACTCGACGCCATCAGCCCCGACCATGCGCCTGGCGAGCGCGGCCTGCCGCGCCGTTATTACCGCGACCAGGTCCAGCGCCCCGACCAGGTTCTCGAGGGCCTCAGTGACGCGCGGCGAGACCGTCGCGTCCTCGGGCCGGGGGACGATACGGCTGATCGTGCCGTCTATGTCACACACGAGGGCATTTGGCCTGTGGGACAGCGCTTCCAGGCAACGGGCGAGCACCTCCGCGACCGGTTGCGATGCACCGGCGGCGCGCCGGGGTGCCGAGGCTCCGCTTGCCATCGGAATGTCCTTTCAGAGGCCTGCGAGGTTAGCTGACGGGTTAGGACCTGAAAGTGCCCTGTCGCGCCGGCGACTTCACCCCCTGTGTGGTTCCCCCGCTCCCTTTGTGAAGGGATTCGGCCAACGCCAGCGGCTGGCGACACCCGAATCTTAGCACGGCACCGGGCCTGCCAGGACGCGACTGGCACGCGCTTAACCAAACCTTAATGGCGCGCGCCAGGCCCTTTCAGGGCCGTTTGGCCCGATATAACAGCAGCGTTTGGCCTTCGGTCGTAAGCGTGTGAAGCGCTTTGCCCTAAGAGGAGCCTTGCTTATAATCCGACAGCCTCATCATGCCGCTCCTGCAGGTGCTTTCTAGCAAGCCCAGAACTGGCAAGACCACGGTTGCCGTTGCCCTGGCCCAGGGCCTCGCCGGCGCGGGCAGCCGCGTCCAACTCCTGCGCATCGGAGACTCGGAGGCGGCGCGTGCTGACGCGGAGACCTTTGCCACACTTGGGTTCGCCGCGGTGCCAGCGCCGGTGAAGCGCGCGGACGCGAAGCCCGCGCCCGGACACCTGGCGGTCGTGGAGCTTGACGGGGCGGACGAACCACTCGATGCGCCGGCGGTCGTCGTGGTCCGCGGCGGCCCCGGCCCGGAGGACGAAGCGCTGGGCGAGCGCCTCGGCCAGCGTCTGCTGGGCACCGTAGCCACCGTGGTGCCGCCCGGGGACGTCGAGGCAGTCGCCCGCTCGCTGACCAATGCGGGCTTGCGGCCTCTGGCCATACTGCCGGAGGACTTCCGCCTCGCGGCGCCCTTGGTCGAAGACCTGCGGCATGCCCTCGCGGCCGATGTCCTGTACGAGGGCGAGAACCTGCGCATGCCGGTCGAGCATCTGCTCGTGGCGCCGGTCTACACGGACGGCGCCAAGCTCCACTTTCGCCGGTTCCCTGGTACCCGCGCCGTCCTCACCCCCTCCTACAAGACGGACCTTATCCTGGCCGCAATCGAGGCAGAGGCAGCGGCGGTGGTCATCACCGGCGGCCACCAGCCCAGTCCCTATGTCATCGATCGCGCCCAGGGCGAGCCTGTCACTCTCCTCCTCGCGCAGCACCAGACGCCGGCGGCTGTGGCCGCCCTGAGCGATGTCTGGACGAAGGGCGCCTTCTCCGGCGATTCGAAAGTCGAGGCGGTGCGCGAGCTACTCTCCGGCCGCATCGACTGGGCTAATCTCCTCAAGAAAATCCAGTGACCTGGGAGCCGCTAGCGCCTTAGCTTTCGCCCAGCGCGTTGGCCGCATTGGGCCCTAAGTGCCGCGGCTCCCCGAGACGACGCCAGCATCGGCCGGCGCGTGCAAGCCCCGGCCGTCAGGGTCGGGAGTGAAGTGGGCCGCTGCCTACGGTTCGGGAGTCGTGGCCCTGCGCGCCCCGGCGGTCCGCGCCGGCGCCGGCGCCTCCGACGCGCGGCCCGACGAGGGTGCCGGCCGTGGTGGCGGCTGCACCGCTTGTGCGGCCGAAGCCGCCGACGGCGGCGCGCTTCGAGCCGCGGGCGCCGGGCGGGGCGCGACGCGGTCTGTGGCGCAGTAGGGGCAGGCAGCCCAGTTCGTGCGGACCGGTTTGGCGCAACCCCGGCAGGGCTCGCGCAGCAGCGTCTTGCAGTAAGGACAGACGTTGAAGTCGCTCTCGACGGGCCGGCGGCAGGTCTGGCAGGCGTTCGAATCCAGCTGCAGTTCGTGCAGGATGGCTTCCGCCTCCAGGGAGCGCTCGTAGGCGTCGGCGATGGTCTCCTGCGGCCGGATCACGAGGTACACGATGAGGCCCGGGAGGTTGAATAGGCCGACGAGGAGCACCGCGACCGCCTGCGAGAAGGCGTCATTGGTCCGGGTCCTCACGTCTCGATAGGTCCAGACGACGGCGCTCACCCAGAGGACGATCGCGTAGGCGATGAAGAGGGCGCCGATGAGCTTGAGGGTGGCCTCCAGGCTCCCGCCCGGCCAGCTTGCAAGAAGGTCTGTCATGTCCGCCCTTCCGCGGGTCGCAGTCCGCAGCGCTTCCGAAGAACCTGAAGAATTCTAGCACGCGGTCACCCATCGGCCGGGCCGGCGCCGGTCTATCGCCGCGCTACCGCCCGCGGCCCCCCGAATGCGAGTCGCTACCCTGCCTCAGGTAGGCGAGAGGCCGCGGGCGGTGTCCTTGTCACCCAACGTCCTCTCACCCCGTTCGCTCGACCGTGCGCGTCCTGGCCCCGAGTCAGGCCGGCCGCCTGGCCACCCAGACCATTTCGCTGCTGCTATCCGTGAACGGCTCTCGCCGGAAGCCGCCGTACAGCGCCTCGACCTCGAAGCCGCAGAGTTCAAGCAGGTGCTGCATCTCATAGCGGAAGACGTAACGGAGTCTCATCTTCCGGTTCAGCCGGGAGATGATCTCACCCCGGCTGTCCAGCGCTTCGTGGATGAACGTCTGGTCGATCTCCTGGGTTGCAGTGACGTAGCGTCGCGTTTCCCACCGCAGGCCCCTGCCGCCATCGGCCGCTTCCCACTCGCTGTCCAGCCGTAGACCCGGCCGGTCCGGCCCCAGCCAGGAGCCCATCATCACGATGTCCGGGTTGAAGAAGTTGAGCGCAAAACGCCCGCCCGGCACGAGGTGACGGCGGACGGCGCCCAGACAGGACTTCTGCTGCTCGACGGTCGTGAGGTGCAGGAACGAGCGATAAGGGACGTAGATGAGCCCAAACTTCCGTCCAAGCTCGAAGTCCGCCATGTCAGCCTCGACCAGCTCGAGGTTCGTGATCCCTTCCGCTTTCTGTCTCGCGACCTCCAGCATCGCCGGCGAGACGTCCAGTCCGACGACGCGGACGCCGGCCCGGGCGATCGGGATCGCGACCCGCCCTGTCCCGACGGCGAGCTCGAGGACGTCGTGACCCGCGGCCGCAGCTTCGAGGGCCAGCGCCTTGTAGAACTCCACGTCGCCGGGGAGGCCTGGCGCCTCTCTGTCGTAAGCCCGGGCTACGCGCGGGTCAAAGTAAGACTCGTCCCCTTTCATGCCTGCGCCCCGTGTAATGCCCGGAACTCGTCCTCGAGGACGCCCATCACGAGCGTCGCCCAGTACTTGCCCCGGGCATAGCGGTCGTCGCGGAGGCGCCCTTCCTCGAGGAAGCCGCACTTCTTGTAGGACGCCACGGCGCGCAGATTGCGCTCGTCCACCGTGAGCATCACGCGGTGCAGGTTCATTTCGTCGAAGGCGAAGCGCAACAGGGTGATCATCGCGTCCGTGCCGTAACCCTGGTCCCACGCTGTCCTGTCGCCGATGGCGATGCCAACCGTTGCCTTGCGGTCTTCCGCGTGCGCCTCGTGCAGGCCGATGCTGCCGATGTGGCGTCCGTCCTTTAGGACGTCGACCGCGAACTGGAGGTTGTTGTAGGAGAGCGGTTGGTTGGTGCGTGACCGCAGCCATTCGGCTTCCGAGGCGCGGGAGAAGAAGTAACGCATGTTCAGGTACTGCTTGACCTCGCTATCGTTGAGCCAGCGGTAGTAGTTATCGACCTCGTCCGGCTCCATCGGCCGCAAGCGCACCAGCTTTCCTTCCAGCACCTTTCACCTCCGAAACGAAACAGGCCCTCTTGCGAGGGCCTTCCGCTGTCTCGACGCTCGCCGTCAGACGCGCGGCCAGAGGCCCTCCATCCGATCGCAGCCGGTGTGGCACGCGGGCGAAAGGCGCGGCGAACAGCCTGTCATGATTGGCAGACGGTATCACCGCACTCCGGAGCAGTCAACGTGGCCGTGTGCGGGGACCAGGACATCCTATACACCCGGGAGGCGGGCCGCCAGACACCAAGCTCGCTCTTCCATGAATCCCTGAGTCGCGGTCCATACCTGTTGCTGCTTTAGCGCCAGAATCGAATTTGCTATCATCCGCAGACGGCGCTGCCTCTTGACGTAAGGGCGCTGTGCCGGGATCGCGCCTCCTCCTGTCGGGCCAAAGGAGAGGACTGGTCGGAATGTCAATGCTCGCCGTGCGGATCGAGGTGTTCGAGGGGCCGCTGGACCTCCTGCTCCACCTTATCGAGAAGGACGACCTCGACATCACCGCCGTGTCCCTGGTGCAGGTCACCGACCAGTACATGGCCATGCTCCGAGACCAGGAGCAGATCGACTTGCGGGCGCTGGCCGATTTCGTAGCCGTCGGCGCCAAGCTCCTGTACCTGAAGTCGCGGGCCCTCCTGCCCCGCACGCCGGCAGAAGCCGAAGAGGACGCGCGCGAGGCCGAGGAGATCGCCCAGGACCTCACGGCGCAGTTGGAGGAGTACAGGGCCTTCAAACAGGCCGCGTCTTACCTGCGCCAGCTGGACGAAAGCGGCCATCGCTCCTTTCCGCGTGTAGCGCCGGTCCCGGCCGAGTGGCTGCCCACCGGCCTCGAGAAGGTGACGCTGCGCAAGCTCGTGAGCGTCCTCAGCCGGGCCTTGCAGAAACTGCCGGAGGAGCCGGAACCAGAGCGACTGCAACGGACGCTGATTAACCTCGCCGAGAGGCGCGAGGCGGTGTTGCGCTTCGTGCGCGCGCGCGGCCGCCTGTCCTTTGCCGACCTCATCGCCGACTGCCGCACACGGCTGGAGGCGATCGTCACCTTCCTGGCCGTGCTCGACCTGCTTAAGACCGGTGATATCACCGCCGACCAGGACGAGTCTTTTGGCGAGATCACTCTGCGCGTCCCCGGCGCAGTAAGCGCCGCAGGTGCTACGGCCTGAGGTTTGCCGCGGGCCATTCAGAGTTCCACCAGTCTGCCGATTCTTGAAGAAGGACTGGAGCTCCCGCGCCGGTTAGCTCGGTCTGAAGGAGACTGGTATGCGCTGGTTGCTGAGACTTCTGGAACGGGCCGGCAGAGAGGCTGGGCAGACTCTCGTCGAATACGCCCTCATAATCGCCATGGTCGCCATCGCGCTGGTGTTGAGCCTCCAGGTGATGGGGACCGGGCTGATGGACATCTACGCGGATATCGCGGCCGCGATCCCCTGACGCTGGGCCCGTAGCGGCGGCCGAGCGCGGTCTGCCGACGGCCGGCTCGACGCCGCCCGCAGCGTCCCTCTGCCCTTACCCAGGCTGCTCGCCTCGCGGGCTATCCGCCCCGCGCGGCCCCGGATTCAGAACTTCCGGCTGCGAAATGCGAGCCCCGCGCCCGCAACAGTGCGGCCGTTGCCGCCGCCAAGGCGAACGGAGGGATAGCGGCCCGAGCGCCGTCCCCGGCCATGCCACCGTCACCAGTCTCGGCGGCGTAACGCCTGTCCCACGCTCGGCGCCGCTACCGTGGCCGCCGGTGGCGGAGCCCCGGCAGCGCGCGTCCGGTCCTCCCGCGCTCGCGTGGCTCGATGCCGTCATTGCTGAAAAGCGGATGGCGAAGGCAGGACGCTCATGCTCTGAGCGCCTTCGAAACCGTCTCCAGGTCCTTGTCCCCGCGCCCGGAGAGGCAGACGAGCACGATGTCGTCGGGCCGGAGCCGCGGCGCCAGCTTTTCGACGTACGCGATGGCGTGCGATGACTCGAGGGCAGGGATTA
>DATLYJ010000173.1 GCA_035574915.1 Dehalococcoidia bacterium
ACGGTGGCGTGGCCGCTGCGGTGGTCCAGGCGCACGGGGTGGCCGGGCGCCGCCTGGTCCAGCTCGCGGCGCGTCGGGTGGCGGCCTTCCCGCAGGGCGCGCTCATCGTAGCCCGCGGCCCTGACCCAGGTCCCGGGAGGCAGCCTGGCGGCTCGCTCCCGCACGCGAGCCTGGATGGCGGCGATGGACGTCGCCGAACTGCAATCGACCGAGCGCAGGCGCGCCGCGTACGCCAGCAGGTGGATGTGGGCATCGATGAAGCCCGGCAGCACCGGGCGTCCGCGCAGGTCGATGTCCTCCGCCCGCCAGGAGTAAGCCTCGCGCTCGAGGTCTGGCTCTTGCCCCAGGGAGGCGATGCGGCCGCCGCGTATGAGGATCGCGTCCGCGCCAGCGCGGCCATAGACGCGGCAGTTGCGCAAAAAGAGGTCGGCCACACTGCGATTCTAGCCCGTGGCCCTGGCCGGGCGCCGGCGGGCAGCCTGCCTTCGCCACCGCCCCCACGCAACGGGACGGCCGAAGGCCTACGGTGTCCAGGGACGGTCTTGCCTGTGCCCTACTGGACCACGAACGTGCCCGTCATGGTCGTCGGGTGGACGTCGCAGCGGAAGAAGTAGCTTCCTGGCGGAGGCTTCGCGAACACCACTTCGTCCACTCCCGGGCCGGGGAAGATCGCGCCGACCGCCCCCGGCGCCACGGGTTGCAGGTTGGTGCTGCTCTGATAGACCGCGATGTTGTGGTCGACACCGGTGTCGTTGTTGGTGAAGCGTATGCGGATGTTCCCACCCGCCGGCACCCGGATTTCCCTGACGTTGAAGGCCACGCCCTGGGCGGTGACTTCGACCGTCTGACAGGGGTCGGCGCAGGCCTGAGGGCCCGGGGCGCGGCTTGGCGGCGCCGGGCGCGCAAACTGGCCGCAGGACTGTTGGACGATTGAGGGCGAGTCAGGGGCGAGGGGGAAGCGGAAGATCTCCTCGTCCGGCGTATGCGGCGCCGGGATCGAGCCGAGCGCGCCCCTGGTCACGCCGATGATGCCGCTCTTGTCCTTCTCCAGCGGGCTCAGCTTGGGCACGCCGGTAATGAGCATGCGCTCCTCGCCAATGCGCAGAGCTTCGCCCTGGGTAAAGAACGAGACGTCGGACACAGGCAGGGAGATCGTCGTGTCGTCGATCTCACGGGTGAGGTGGGCGCCAACCGCGTCCTCTATGTCGACCTCTTCGGCCACCAGTTCCCAGTGGCCCTCGGAAATGAGGACCGTGAGCTGCCGGATCTGCTCATCGCTGAGGGGGCCGCCGTGGTCCTGGCTCCACGTCGGCATCGCCGTGCCGACGCGGCCGCAGGCGATCGTGTTCGTAATCATGCGCTGCTGGCTGGTGAGGTAAGCGGGGTCCAGCAGCAGGATGGGCGCATCGCGGAAGTGAGGCGCCGGCGCCGTGCCGGCAGCCCCGCGCTCGACGGTGAGGTTGTTTCCGTCGACTCGCTTCAGGTTCATCCGCTCCTCGTCGATGAGGATGACCTTCGCCGTCGCGAAGGCGGTGCCGCTGCTCACGCGGATTGTCGTGTCCGTCTCGCTGATGTCGGCCGCGAGGGTGGCCTTGGAGTCGGTGAAGCCCTGAAGGTCCGGCCGGTTGAGCGCCGGAGCCGCGGCAAGCCTGCCACCGAGGGCGCCGCCCTCGCCAACGTCACCATGACAGAGGCGGCAGTTGCGAGCGAAGAGGATAGCGCCGCGCTTGGCGACCTTCTCGTTGAAGTGCTCCTGCGCCTCGATGTTGCGGTCCGGGTCCCACGCTGAGTACGCGGCGATGCCGAGGAGCCCCAGCATCAGCAAGGTCACCATCACCAGGACTTGTTTCCTTGTATTCATCAGCTAGGAGCTTTCACGGCGAACTTCGCGTTGTCGGTCGTACCTTTCGTCACGCGGCCTGTGTTGACGGAGATCCGCCCTGAGGCGGGGTCAATAGTCAGGAGCATGCGGTCCATGGAGCGGGGCGCGGGACCGTAGACGCGCACCCCGGCATCGTCATACGTGGAGCCGTGACAGGGGCAGCGGAACCAGCCGCGCTTGTCATTGAAGGTGAACTCGGGGCGCCATGGCACCGTGCAGCCCAGGTGAGGGCACTTCCACCACAGGGCCAGGAACCCAGGGCCACCCTGCTCCGCCGTGAGGTTCACCAGCCAGAACTTCCCTTCGGGGATCTGCACCTTCGTCCCGGGCGGGTAGTTCTCGACCGTGCCCGGTACGTTGATGATGCCGCCGAACCCCGTGACGCCCCGCGGGTAGAGGAAGTCGATGAAGCTCGTGGCAACGGCGGCAAGTCCGGCGCCGAGGCCGGCCCAGAAGGTGACGCGCAGAAGGCCGCGCCTGGAGATCTCACGCCGGTCGACCTGCTCGACGGCGATCGCGGCGCCCGCGGCGGCCTGGGCGGCCAACGCCCGCTGCGGGACAGGCGCCAGGACCGCTCCTCCGGCACCAGCACCGGCCGCGGCCGGGGCCGCCGGCACGTACCACGGGTGCTGCACGGGCACGCCCGCCTGTTCTTCCTGTACCGCCTTGCCCCAGGCTGCGGCCGCCGCGGCGGCCAGCGGCAGCGAGATCGCGAGGCCCAGGTACTCCCAGTCGTACACCAGCCCGGCGGCGATAGCCACGACGCCGATGGCAACGACGACCGGCCAGAAGCTCGGTCCCGGAGCCTCTTCGTGCTCCTCATCCGTATCGGCTTCGGCAGGCGGCGGCGGGCCGGCGACCTCTCGGGCTTCCAGGACCCAACCGATGAGGGCGATGAGCGTGAGCACGCCGCCGGCGAAGGACAGCGAGTGCTCGATTGGCTCGATGACGTTGACAACCGCCAGAGCAAGCGCAAGACCAAGTACCGCGGGCCAGATGCTTATGAACCGCATCGCTCGACCCTCCTGCTCACCATGTTGCGCGCTTTCAGCGGTATGGTCATCCGTCGATCGTTGGGACGTCCCAGGGCATTACCAGCTCCTGGCCCGCGCCCCTGAAAGCGGCCCCGACGATGGTCATCACCCAGTAGACCGCGATGAAGCCGCTGAAGATTGAGATTGCTACGTCACGCCGCGTGCGGACCCAACCGATCCGCCACAGCAGGTAGATGAGGAGGATCGGCAGCCCCACCATCGTCATCGTGGGGATGAGTATCTCAACGATGAACGCCGGCAGGTTGAGGTTGAGGTCGTACCAGTAGAGGCCAGTGAGCCAGTCCGGCAGGTTCTGATACCACGGCGGCGGCGGCTGCACCGCGCCCGTGACGGGGTCGAGGTGATAGCCGCTGAGCGCGTGCCCGTCCGGCGCTCGCTCCGCGCCTATCGAGCCCCAGCGCGGCCAGGAGGTGCCGTTGAGCGGGATAGGGATGGCCGTGAAGCTGTCCGGCCACCTGCCGAGGGGCGAGTCCCACTTCCACTCCGTCTGTATCGAGCGCAGGTCACGCGAGAAGACCAGGTCCCAGATCGCGTGCACGATGCCGACATCCGGCAGCCACTCCGGACGCCCCACGTTCTCGACCACGCCGTCCGGCGTCACCCGCCTGTCGCCGACCCGCCAGGGGGAGCCGGTGATGGTCTCGTAGAGCTGCACGTGCTTCCCGGAGTCGTAAAGGATCAGGATCACCGTACCGACGGCGGCAAAGATGGTGGAGAAGACGGTGATGCGCACGGAGTTCACCGTGCCGAACCACGTCCCCTGCCCCTCCTTGCTTCGATCGAGGTAAGGGATGGCGGCCAGAAGGATCAGGGCGACGGTGGGGACGATAACTCCTGCGAGCGCCGGGTGCATGTGCAGGAGCAGCTCCTGCAGGTTGAGGAAGTACCACGGCGCCTTCGACGGGTTGGGGGTGACGTCCGGGTTAGCGCGGTTGATGAGCGGCGCGTTCACTACCGCCGAAATGACAAGGAACGTGAAGCTGAAAAGGACGGCGCAGATGAACTCCACGAAGACGAGGTCCGGCCAGACCAGGAGCTCCTCTTCGCGTTCGCGTCGCGGCCTAACCTGTGCCGGCGATGCAGCAGCCACGGCTCCCTCCCCCTTCGCCCGCGCTTACAGAGGCCGCGCCATGCCGCCGTCGCGGCGGATTCGCCAGAAGTGCACGGCCATGAACACGGCGGCCACCAAGGGCAGCCCGATCACGTGCAGCGTGTAGAAGCGGATCAAGGCGTTGGGCCCGACCTCGAACCCGCCGCGCATCACGAACACCACCGAGTCCCCGAGCACCGGCGCCGAACCGACCATGTTCGTGCCTACGGTGATCGCCCAGAGCGCCAGCTGGTCCCAGGGCAACAGGTAGCCGGTGAAGCTCAGTAGCAGCGTTAGTATCAGCAGGATGACACCAACCACCCAGTTGAACTCACGGGGCGGCTTGTAGGCGCCCGTGTAGAACACGCGCATCATGTGCAGGAGCACGGTCAGCACCATGCCGTGGGCCATCCAGCGGTGCATGTTCCGCATGAGGGCGCCGTAACGGACGCTCGTCTCCAGGGTGGCGATGTCCTGGTACGCGCGCTCGACCGAGGGCACGTAGTAGAACATCAGCATCACGCCCGTGACCGTCAGGCCGAGAAACAGAAAGAAGCTCAGCCCGCCGAGGCAGTAAGTGTGCGTGATTTTGACGTGCGTCTTGTGGATGCGGGTCGGGTGGAGATGAAGGAAGACGTTCGTCGCGACGACGAGCATCTGGTTGCGTGGCGTATTCGGGTAACCGCTCCGGAAGATCGATTGCCAGATGTAGTTGTGGAAGAGCTTGTCGTAGATGATGCCAAGGAGTCCCGGGCCTTTCGGGCGCTCAGTGCGTGGTCGCTCACCTACAGCCATCGAGGCTCCTCCCTACCTGGACCACCAGTTGCCAAATACAACCATGAGACCAAGGCTCACGGCAATGGTGCCGAACACGATTATGAGCTCGGCCATGTCGACGGAGACGAGTTCAAGGAAGATCTTGTTGGGCTCGAACCCGGCGAAGAGAACGCCAAGGACTTCCAAGCGGCCCCTCCCTGCTTCGACCAGACCCGGCGTTCAATTCCGGTTTGTGAAGCCGTTAGCAAGGCGGAATTTAGCAGCGTCCCCTACTAGAGTCAAGGCAACTGCGAATCTGGCGAACGGTGGCCGGTGCAGTACCAGCGGTGCCGCGCGCGGTAGAGGCGGGCTCGTAGTCGGCGCTGGACGCCGGACCGGCCCCTCGGCCAGTCAGCCAGTCGGCGTGCCAGCCAGAAATGCCTTGCTGAGAAGCCGATAGGCGGGGTCACTCCAGGGCCGGCGCCGCACAGTCCCGCGTATCCTCCGGCGGCCGCAGGCCATCAGAGGTCAGGGCTTGCGGGCCTTGGACCAGTCGAACCGGCGCATGCGGGCAAGGCCTTTCAGGTCCTTCCACACTGTCGAAAGCACCTTCACCCGGCTGTCGGGGTCTTCGACCCAGCGGACGGGGATGAACTTCACACGCCAGCCGCCCTTGGCCGCCATCAGCAGCAGCTCCGTATCCCAGAACCAGCCGGTGTCCAGAGTCAGCGGCAGCAGCTTCTGCGCAGCCTCGCGGCTCATGGCCTTGAACCCGCATTGGGTGTCGCGCAGGCGGGTCCCGAAGAGGGCGTTGATCAGCAGTACGAAACCGCGCGATAGCACCTCGCGCTTCAGGGAGCGCGTCGTTTCGGCCCCTTTGCCCAGGCGGGTGCCCGCGGCGATGTCGTAGCCCTCGTCGACGATAGCGGCGACCAGCCTGGGGAAGGCCCCGAGGTCGGTCGAGAGGTCGACGTCCATGTAGGACACGACGTCGGCCGTCGAGGCCAGCCAGGCGCGCGTCAGCGCTCGCCCCCGCCCTGCCTCGGGGATGTGGTCGGCGTGCACGGAAGGCAGCGAGCTCTCCAGCCGCTTCGCTATCTCGAAGGTGCCGTCCGTGGAGCCGTTGTCGGCGATGACGATCCTCCAGGTGTGGCCGAGGTTGTCGGTCAGGAAGGCGTGCAGCGCCCTCACGGACCGTTCGAGCACATGCGCTTCGTTGAGGACCGGGATGACTACGTCGACTGTTGCCACGCCGCCATTGTAGTGCCCCTACCGCCAGGGTCGCGGGCGGGCTATCAGAACTCCTGGACTATCACCGGCGTGGTCGTCGGCTGCAGGCTGCCCGGCGCCGGCTCGACGCTGATCGCCACCGCAGTGGCATCGTCCAGGCTGGCGCTGAAAGCAAAGGTCCCGCGGTTGCCGAGGAGGCCCAGGCTGACCGGTGCGCCGCTCTTCGGCACCTTCCAGGCCTGATAGGTCTGGTCCGCGCGCAAAGCCGGCATGTTCACCTCGAGCACGGCGACCTGCTCTTCCCGGAGATACACCAGGCGCATCGACATGCCACCCTGGTTGAAGACCCGGACCACTGCCGGCGCCTCCCGCTCACGCAACGAGATGTTCCAGGCGCCAAGCCCGACCGCGATGACCGCGAGGACAGCGGCGAGGGCGTATGCGAAGGCCGGTGAGGCCAGAACGCGCCGCGGGAGAGGCGGCCGCGTGGCATGGCGCCGCAGCGCACGGCCCGCAACCTCGCGGTCGAACGCGTCCAGGAGGCTCGCTTTCAGGCGCGGGGGCGGCGAAAGCTCCTCCGCGGAGAGCGGCAGCGCTGAGACGACCGCCCGGAACGCCGCGAGGCCGGCATCATGGCGGCGGCAGGAGGCGAGGTGCTCAGTCATAGCCTCCTCTTCCTCGCGGTCGAGGCGTTCCAGGGCGAAGGCCGCCAGCAATTCCTCTGCCTGATCACACTCGATCTTCATGTCGTCCCCAGCGTCCGTCTCATGTGCATTAACGCCAGGCGCAAGCGGCTCTTGACCGTACCCACCGGCACCCGGAGACGGTCCGCAACTTCGCTTGCCGTCAGGCCGCCGAAATACGCCATCTCCACCGCGCTCCGCTGCTCTTCCGGGAGTTCACTGAGCGCGCGCCTCACCAGCTCCCGGTTCTCGAGCGCCTCGGCGAACTCGACGGGGTCGGCGGCCTCGCGGGCCATCGGGGCCTCGCGGTCGAGCCCCACTTCGGGGCGGCGGGACCGATGCCGCAGGCGGTCAACCGCCTTGTTGTGGACGATGGTGAGCAGGTAGCTGCGGACGCTACGCGATGGGTCGAGGCGCGCGGCCTGGCGCCAAAGGGCGAGAAACGCCTCCTGCACCACGTCCTCGGCTTCGGGGCTGCGGCCAAGGGTGCGAACGGCAAGGCCATACGCCAGGGCACCGTATGCGTCGTAGAGCGAGGCCATGGCCTCCCTGTCGTTTCGGCGCAGTCCATCAAGGAGCCTTGAATCGGGCTCGCTCAGAGGTATTCGTCCGCTCCCCGCCGCCGGATCACCGCTCCCGCGATCCATAGGAGGGTGCGCTCGCGGGTCCAAGCGCTGCTCCTTCGTCGCGCCTCCATGCAGCGCTGTCCTGATTCGGGCCGAAACTGGTGATCCGGCCCCAATCCCCAGACGAACTGTAGGTGCTGCCAATTTTAGTGAGGCGACCGGTATGAGCCATTCCTCCGGCCGCTTCGGCTCCGCGAGGAGGCGCCTATTCGAGCTGACGCCGAGCCCAGCACGTCCAGATCGCAGACAGAAAGGACCTAGGAATGAAGAAACCGCTTTTTCTGCTCGCCGGACTGGCGCTCGTCGCCGCTGCCGGCCTCGGCTCGCTGGCCACGGCCGGCGGAGCCGATCACCGGGACTCGCCGCTCAACGTCTCCAACCCCACCGCCGACATAAACGACGTCTACGCATTCCGCGGCGCCAACCCGAACAACCTCGTGCTGGCGATCAGCCTGAACCCGCTCATCGCCCCCTCGGACAACAACACCCGCGGGCGCTTTGACCCGCGCGTGCAGTACCAGGTGCACATCGACCGCACCGGCGACCTTGTGGATGAGGCGACCGTCAACATCCGCATGACTACCCAGGCTGACTCGCTGATCATCGAGGGTCTCGGCGCGCCGATTACGGCCCCGATTACGCCGCCCAACGCCGCGACGCCGGTAATCACGACGACGGGCGGAGTCAGCGTCTTCGCGGGCTTGCGCGACGACCCCTTCTTCTTCGACCTGACCGGCTTCCAGGGCTTCGTCGCCAACCCGCAGGTCCCGGCCGCCGGCCTGCGGCCCGCCGGGGCCGGCCAGCCGGCCGACGCCTTCGCCGGCACGAACATCCTCGCGATCGTGATCGAGGCGCCGGTAACGGCGGTGACCGGCGCAGCCAACGCTAACACCGGCACGATCCGCACCTGGGTCTCGACCACGCGCGACGGCCAGCGCATCGACCGGATGGCCATCCCCGCGATCAACACCGCGCTGATCCCGTCGGCGCAGAAGGACGCCTTCAACGCCGGCAACCCGATCAACGACGCGACTGCCTTCCGCCCGGCCGCCCTCGCGACGATCAACACCCTCCGCGGCGCCGTCGACCGGCTGTTCGGGCCGAGCTCCCCCCAGAACGGCGGCCCGCTGGGCCCGCTGAACTCCGAGCAGGTCGCGGCTGCCCTGATCCCCGACGTGGTGACGATCAACTTCGCCCAGGCGCTGCAGTTCCCGAACGGCCGCCGCCTGCAGGATGACGTGGTCGATGCCGCTCTGGGCGTGGTGCTGAACCGCGGCGGTGCCGCCGGCGTCTCCGACGGCGTCAACGCGAACGACAGGGCCTTCCTGCCTGCCTTCCCCTACCTCGCGGAACCGCACCAGCCTGCCGCGGCGGCCGCGTCTCCCATCCGGCCACCTTCGACGGGCGACGCCGGCATGGCGTCCGACGGGACCCTGTGGGCGCTGGCTGGCGCCATGGCGGCAGTGGCCGCGGTACTTGGCTCCGCAGGCGTGTTTATGGCCCGCCGCAAGGCGCGCTAACCGAAGGGAGAGGAGAGGTGGCCGTACACACCAGGGCGATCACGAGGCGGCGCGCTTCAGTCGCCGGCGTCTACTGGCTTGCCTCCGGACTCGCGACTGCCCTGGCGCTCGCGGCCGCCCTCCTCGCCCTCCTTCAGCCCGGCGACGGAGCAGGGCGCGCTGGCGTCGACGCGGCCGCGGAGACTTCCGCCCGCGGCGCCCGCATCGCCTTCTTCGAACAGCGCCTCGAGGCCGATCCGTTCGACGTCACCGCCCTCAACGTCCTCACGTTCGAGTACATCGCTCGGGCGCGGGAAAGCGGAGACGCCGCGGACTACGGGCGCGCCCTGGAGGCCTCCGGACGCTCTCTCGCGGCGCTCCCCCGTTACGAGCCTTCGCTCGTGGCCGCCGCCGCGGCGCGCATCTCCGTGCACGACTTCGCTGCCGGCCTCGAGCTCGCGGACCGCGCGCTCGCCGCGAGGCCGCGAAGCGGAGCCGGCCATGCCCTTCGCGGCGACGCGCTCATCGCCCTCGGGCGCTATGACGAGGCGGAGGCGGCGTACCAGGAGGCGCTCGCCCTCGCACCGGGTGTCGGGACCTTCGCGCGCATGGCGCACCTTTCGTTCCTGCGCGGGGACGTCGCGAACGCCGCCGACTTCTGGAAGCAGGCTATCGCCGCCGCCCGGGGCCACTCCGCCATCGACGAAGCCTGGGCGCGCGTGCAGTTCGGCGCTCTCGAGTTCGACCGCGGCAGGCCGGGCGCAGCCGAGCGCGCTGCTGCCGCTGCGCTGCGCGCGCACCCCGGCTCCGCCCCTGCCCTTGCCCTGCGGGCGCGGGCCAGGGCGGCCCGGGGCGACCTCGATGGCGCCATCGCCGACTACGAGGCCGCCCTGGCGAGCCAGCCACTCCTCGAGTACGTCATCGCCCTAGGGGATGCCTACGCAGCCGCGGGACGCGCCGCCAGCGCCGATCAGTCATACGCGCTGGTCGACGCCATCGCGGCGCTCTACCGCGCGAGCGGGGTGAACACGGACCTTTCCCTCGCCGTCTACTACGCGGGCCACGGCCGCGCCGCCGAGGCGCTGCCCCTGGCCCGCCAGGCCTACGAGGCCGCGCCCGGCGTCTACGCCGCCGATGCTCTTGCCTGGGCGCTCCTGAACGCCGGACAACCACAGGAGGCGGCCATCTACGCGGCCGAGGCGCTGCGTCTGGGCACACCCGACGCGGCGCTGCTGTACCACGCGGGCATGGTCGAGAAGGCGTTGAGTAACGACGCGCGGGCCAGCAACCTGCTCCGGCGCGCGCTCGCCACGAACCCCCACTTCTCGCTCCTGGAAGCGCCACGGGCGCGCGCCGCCCTGGCTGAACTCGAAGGGAGGGCAAGATGAAGCGGCTTGGCCTGGCGTTGATCGCGATGCTCGTACTCGTACCAGTCGCTCTCGGGCGGCCCGCGGCAGCCGGCGCCCACCCCATAGGCAACTTCTCTGTCAACCGTTACGCGCGCCTCGACTTCGAGGTCGACCGAGTCCGCATACGATACATCGTCGACATGGCTGAAGTGCCGGCGTTCCAGGAGTTGCAGTCCATCGACCGCGACCGTGACGGCCAGCCAGGCGCCGCCGAGGCCGGCGGCTACGTCGCCGCGCGACTCCCGGCGCTCGCCGCCGGCCTCGACATCCGCGGTGGCGGCACACGCGTCGTCCTGTCGCCCCTGCCGGGCGCCGAGCTTTCGTTCCCCGAAGGCCAGGGCGGGCTGCGCACCTTACGACTGGTCGCCGGCTTCGAGGGAGCGCTGCCGTCAGGATGGCAGGACGGTATCGAGGTCAGCGTGCGCGACAACAACTATGCTGGCCGCCTGGGCTGGAAGGAGATCGTGGTGCGGGCCGGCGCCGGCGTGGCCCTACGGGCGCCCCCGGAGCTGGCGCGCGACCTCTCGAACGAGCTGACGGCATTTCCGCCGGACCTCCTGAAGAGCCCACTCGACGTCCGCGAGGCCCGCTTCGCCATCGCCGCCGGCCATAGC
>DATLYJ010000174.1 GCA_035574915.1 Dehalococcoidia bacterium
ATCAGGCATGCTGCGCACCCTTTTCATGGCAGCACCAACCTGTATTCCCACAGCCCGTGGCTGACATGGCGGCGCTCGACCACGTAGCCGCCGAAGCGCGGCTTGCGCAGGTCCCGCAGGCGCGCCGAGACGGACGCCTCGGGGTCACCGGTGCGCTGCGATATCTCGGACAGGGTATGCCACTGACCGTCGAGCATGACCGCCAGGACACGCTGATGCTGCGCGTTCAGACGCTGGGCATCGCGCTCATAGTTGAACGTCCGTCCGTCCCGGAAGAGCGCGGGGTCCACCTCGACATGGACGCCGTGCTCGTAGGTCCGGGCGGCGAAGAAGCCGCGCTGCGCGGTCACGGGTTATGTCCGCCGTCCTGAGGTTTTTGAGGGCTTGTTCCAGTTGCGGGAGCCGCCGCCAGGGCCGCCAGGGACGGGGCGCAGCGCGGGCAGAGGACGCGGACCTTGCCGTGGTCGCACGTCCCCATGCGCCTGGTTGTGTCGTCGGGTGCCATAGAATTGCCCTCCGAATCTGTGTCACCTGAGTCGTTGCACGGCCCTCTCGGGCCGAAACCCCTCGAGGGCCGTGCAGCTTTCACTAGCGCGCCGAGCGCGCGGCCTGCCGATGGCCGCATGAGCGGGAGAGCCCGTGCGGCGACGGGCGGTAAGAATAGAGGCGCGCGATGCGCCCCGTGGTGGGGAAATCCCCCTATCTCCACCAACTGAGTCCTGAGGCGCCGATCCGGCGCCTTTCTTCTTGGGCGCGCCAGGCCGGGGCCGGGGGCGCCTTGTGAGGGCGATCCTGAATTTGTTAGCCTGCCGTGGGGCCCCCGTAGCTCAGGCGGATAGAGCAGCGGTTTCCTAAACCGCGTGTCGCAGGTTCGAGTCCTGCCGGGGGTACCATCCTCGTCCGTCGTCCAGCGATCCGTCCGCCTGCGAGTCGCCGTCAGGAAAGGCCTTCGCGAGCTGTACCTTGGGGTCTCGGCCTATCCGTCTGACCCCTGTGTAGTATGGTGATGTTATTCAGTGTTCGCCCGCGTTGACGAGAGGCGCGTCGCGAACCGGACCCTTGGACGACATTAGGGCTGAGCGAAGGATGGCGAAGAAGCAGCGCGAGGAAGAACGAAGGGCCCAGATACTCTGGGCGGCGATCCAGTGCGTGGCCGAACTCGGCATCGAGGGAGCCACGATGAAAAAGATCGCCGAGCGAGCCGGTGTAAGCACCGGCATGATCACCTACTACTTCAGAAGCAAGAACGACCTGATGAAGAACGCGCTCGCGTTCGGCCACTCAATGGTGGGGGAGAGGTCACGCAGGCTCCGTGAAGGGAATCGGTCGCGTGAATTCCTGCCCACTCTCTTCGAGGTCAGCCTCGTCGACGACGCTCCATCGGTGCCGCCCCTCAGCTTTTGGATCGAGTATTGGGCTCACGCGTCCCGGGACAGTGAGCTCAAGGACTTCAGGGCGGAACGAATCGCGCGGTTTCGCCAGACAATCGCCGAGGCCGTCAAGGGCGGAATCCAAGCCGGCCGCTATCGAGAAAGCCTGGACCCCCTCCTGGCAGCCGACCTCTTGCAGGCCGTACTCGATGGCCTCCAGCTCAAGGTCGCGCTGGACTCCGCGACCGTCTCGAGGTCGAGGGCGATGAAGGTCGTTCGGTTCCTGCTCCATCTCATGGCTGTGGAGTCACCGCCCGAAGAGCAGCCAGTGGCGCCGGGCACGCGCCCCAACGGCTCGACCCTAAGCTAGATTGCCTTGGCCTAGCGGAGCGCTGCGCTCGCATGCGAGCAGGAGTTGACAAAAAAACGAACGGCCATTATAAATCTGCTCATTTGACAAGGGCGCTTTTCGCTACAGCTGTTGCGGCGAGATGGGAGGGAGCCTCGGTGAGCACGACAGGATATTGGAGCCGTTATGTGAGCGAGCGACTGACCCGCCGGCGCGCGCTGAGAGGCGCGGCGGCCGCTGGGGGTGCTGTGGCCACGCTGAGCCTTGCAGGCTGTGGTGGCGGCGATGAGGGTGGGCAAGCCACGGCCGACCCGAGCGGCCTCTTGACGTCGCCGGTGGACACGTCGGCTCAGGCCAAGACCGGCGGGGTTCTCAAGCACTTCGATACCGCCGACGTAACCACGTTCGACCCGATCGCGACGACTTCGTTTTCCGCCCAGGCCCGGATTGCCGCTTACACGTACCCGCGAATGGTGAAGTTCAAGACGGCAAAGTTTCCGGACTTCGCGACCGGAGAAGTCGAAGGGGACCTGGCGGAATCGTTTGAGATTTCCGGGGATAAGCTTCAGGTTACATTTAGGCTGCGGCAGGGCCTGAAGTGGGACCAGAGGGCGCCGACCAGCGGGCGAGCCATCGACGCTCAGGACGTAATGGCGACCTGGGCGCGGTACTCACGAATTAGCACGTCACGTGGCAACCTGGTTTACGACGCAACATCGGCGCCAACAGCGCCGGTCGAGTCCATGACCAGCCCTGACGCCCGCACCATCGTACTCAAGCTGAAGCAACCGGACGCGTCACTCCTGCCCCTGTTCGGCTGGCGCTCGTTCTACGTCATGCCTCGGGAGGCCGACGGCGGGTTTGACCCTAAGGGCGAGACGCGCGGCTACGGGCCCTGGCTCCTTACGGAGTACAGCCCCGGCACGCTTCGGGTGTGGACGAAGAACCCGGACTACTATGTCAAGGGCCGTCCCTACATGGACAAGGTCGAGGTACCCATCCTCCCCGAGTATGCAACCAGGCTTGCCCAGTTCAAGGCGGGGAATATCTACACGTCCGTCGTGCAGCCGGATGACGTCATCCAGACCAAAAAGGACCTATCCCAAACCGAGCTGCGGCAGAATGAGAGCTACTCCACGGTGCCTTCCGACCTCGGCTTCGGCTTCAGCGGGGACTCCCCGTGGAAAGACGAGAGGCTGCGCCAGGCCGTTTCCCTGCTCCTGGACCGCGAGCTGATGATCGACACGCTTGGAGGGAGGGAGAAATTCAAGCAGCAGGGCATCGACCTTCCGGCGCGCTATCACTCTGTGATCGGCGCTGGCTGGGACGGGTACTGGATGGACCCCAAGGACGAGAAGAAGTTTGGCTCCAACGCGAAGTTCTACAGATACGACGTGGCTGAGGCAAAGAAGCTCATGGCTGCGGCCGGCTTCGCCAACGGGCTGGAGACGACTCTCTTCTTCAACGGTGGGACGAACTACGGCGCCACCTACACACGCGCGGCCGAGGTTGTCGCCGGCCTCCTCAGTGACGGCGGGATCCGTACAAAGCTCGGACCCAAGGAGTATCAGAACGACTGGCTTCCGAACTACCATTACGCGTACTGCCTCCAATGGAGGGCCGGAAAGCCAATTGTCGGCTTTGACGGCATCGCCTACCGGGCAGTGTCCGGCTATCCGACGGTCGCCTCACAGATCTTCCAGAACCTGCATCGCGACGGGGCTGAGTTCGAGGGGGCGACCGTTGACGGCCGAAATCCCGAGCAGGGAGACCCGGAAGTCAACAACGCGATCGAGCGTATCAAGCGCGAGTTCGACATCAAGAAGCAGCAGGAGCTGGCGCAAGACTTCCAGCGCATGATGGCGAAAAAAGCCTATTCCATCCCGAACCTGCCGTACGCAATCCTGGGCTTCACCGTGAACTGGCCCGTAATCGGGAACATGGGCGTGTACCGGAGCTGGCCCGGCGGTGCCGGGAGCATCACGGAGTCGAACCTGGAGTGGTGGATCGACGACCGCCGGCCGCCGCTCGGGCGGGCGTAGTGGCCTCCAGGCGGACCTGAGGAGAAAGACGATGCCGGTTGACTTCACGAAGCAGGGAAGGGTGGCGGTGATCTCCATCAACCGCCCAGAGAAGCTGAACGCCCTCGACGGGCCGACGAGTAGCGAGGTCAACCGCCTTCTCCAGGAGGTCGACAATGACCCTGAAATTTGGGTGGGAATCGTTACGAGCGCGGGGGACCGGGCCTTTTCGGCTGGCGCCGACCTCAAGACTATGCACCGCGTACGCGCGCCCGGGGAAGCTCGACCAGGCTGGCAGGCCTGGCGGGCGGGCGGATACGCCGGCGGCCTCGAGGTGAGCAAGCCCCTCATCGCTTCCATCCACGGCTACTGCCTTGCGGGTGGGCTCGAGCTGGCCCTGATGTGCGACGTGCGCGTGGCTACCGAGGACTCGCAGTTCGGGACGCCCGAGGTGAAGTGGAACATTCTTCATGGCTACGGGGCGATAAGGACTCTAGACTTCATGTCTATGTCGCAGGCCATGTACCTGCTGCTGACCGGCGAGTTTATCGATGCGCGCAAGGCGCTCGAATGGGGCCTCATCACTGAGGTAGTTCCCCGCGGCGAGGACTTGAAGCGGAGCCTCGAAATCGCCGAGCGAATATGCGAGAACGGCCCAATTGCTGTCCGGATGACGAAGGAGCTCGTGAAGCGGGGCAGGGAGATGGCGCTCCATGACGCTCTCCGGCTTTACCGGGAGTTCAACCGGATACTAAACGAGATGGACGACACCCGAGAGGGCAATCTGGCCTTCGCCGAGCGACGTAAGCCCAACTTCACGGGCCAGTAGCCTTCTTCGAGCGCTGCCGGTGATAGTCGACTTCAGGGTGACCGTACCAGCGTCCGAACGCTTGCCGACCGGAGACGCGCCGAGGGGCGGCGGCTACATGGCCAACTACGGACGCGTCTATCAGGGCAGCCGCGGCGGAGGCCGGACAGTGGAGGACCTCCTGGCCAGCATGGAGGAGGCCGGAGTGACCCATGCCGTGCTGCAGGCTGAGTGGGCCTCGGGAGACTTCCGCACGCTGAACGAAGCAGCGTTGCGCATAGCGCATGGCCATCCGGACCGTTTCACCCCTTTCATCACAGTCAACCCGGGCGATTACGTCGACATGGTGGAGGTAATCAAAGAAGGCCACGACCGGGGAGCCAAGGGCGTAAACCTGCAGCCTTTTGCCTACCGCATGCACGCCCACGACAAACGCTTCTACCCGCTGTACGCGAAGTGTCAGGAACTCGGGCTGCCGGTTACCATCCACACTTCCATCAATTTCAGCAACGACCGGAGTATCGACTACGGGCGGCCACTGTATCTCTGCGAGATTGCCTGCGACTTCCCCGGCCTCGCGATCGTCGCGAACCACGGAGGCTGGCCCTGGGTGACCGAGATGGTAGCGGTGGCCTGGAAACACTCGAACGTGTACGTCGAGATCGGGGCGGTGTCCCCGAAGTACATCGGGACACCGGGGACGGGTTGGGAGCCGCTGCTCCTCTACGGCAACCGGTCCTTGCTCGAGGACAGGATTCTCTTTGCGACAGACAGCATGCTGCCCTTCCGACGAGTAATCGAAGAGGTGAGAGAGCTGCCGCTCAAGGACGAGACGAAGATGAAGTGGTTGGGGCTCAACGCGGCCCGTCTGCTGAAGCTGGAGGTAAGCGGATGAGCCTGGCGAGCGCGCCGCCCCTGCATGGAGTCAAGGTCATCGAGATGGCGAGTTGGATGATGGCCCCCTCCGCCGCCGCAATACTCGCGGCGTATGGGGCCGACGTAGTGAAGGTGGAGCCGGCCGGGGGCGCCGATGCCTCGCGCGGCAACAGGCCGGTCGGGAGCGCCGGTCCGCAGATTGACCTGAGCTTTGAGGCCTTCAACGGCGGCAAGAGAGCGATCCAGTTGAACATCGGGTCTCAAGCCGGGCGAGGGGTGCTCCACCGCATCCTCGAGAAGTCAGATGTATTCATCACCAACGTGAGGCTTTCCTCGCTTGAGAAGTACGGCCTCGATCCCGATTCACTTTTGGGCCGCTTCCCAGCACTGATATACGCCCTCGCGACCGGTTATGGCCCGAAGGGTCCGGATCGTGACCGGCCCGCCTTTGACGAGCTGGCTTACTGGGCCCGAGGTGGCATTGCCGAGGCGCTGGCAACTGATGATGGGCCACCGGTCCAGCTGTCTGGTGCGATGGGGGACCTCCCGAGCGGCACCGCTCTGGTTGCCGGGATCATGATGGCCCTCTTTCGGCGCGAGCGAGAAGGAGTCGGAGGAGTGGTAGATGTGTCCCTGTACGGTGCGGGCCTCTGGGCAAACGCTCTGCGCTTGCAGCGGGCACTGCACGCCGGGGAGGGTCCGCTGAGGGGACGAAGCCGGCTCTACCGCGGCAACCCCCTCTATACGATTTACCGATGCCGCGACGGCAAGTGGATTCAGTTCGCGATGTTCCAGGCCGGGCGCTTCTGGCCACTAGTTTGTCGGGCCATCGACCGACCGGACCTCACCGAGGACGAGCGTTTCTCGACTCCTCAGAGCCTTCTTTCGAACAGCATTGCCGCAATCCAAGAACTTCAGATGGAGCTGGGCAAACGGACGGTCTCAGAGTGGGCGCCGATTTTCGACAGCTTCGATTTTCCGTGGTCCCCTGTCTTCGACGGCCAGGACATCGCGAATGACGAGCAGGCGCGAGCCAATGGCTACGTCGTGAGCAAGCAGCACCGCTCCGGGCAGGCCATCAAGGTGATTGCCCCGCCCTTCCAGTTGCGCGGCGTGGATGTCTGCCTGGAGCCCGCGCCGGAGACGGGACAGCACACCGAGGAGGTGATGCTAGAGGCGGGGTTTTCTTGGGATGACATTTCCGCCATCCGCGAAGCCGGAGGGATCTGAGTTTCCTCATGTCCCCGACCGGTGGGCGCTTGCGGTCCCTGGCGCCGGGTCAGGGTCTTTAGCGGCCGGCAGGCCTATCGCCCATGGCTGTCCCGGGCGCCTTGCAGTAGCGAGCGGACGTGCTCGTAGGCGGTGCGGGCCCGGGCCCGGATCTCCTCGAGCGTGCGGCTGCCGATGGGGTGGTCGACGAGCGCAAAACGATACGCGGGCAACCCTAGCGTCGCCGCCATCATGCGGCCGGTGGGCCGAAGGGCCGGGTGTAGATCACCAGCGCTGGCTTCCCCGTTCTCTCGAAGGCGCCGCTTCTGGCGTGCTGAGGGCAGGCTAGAAGAACAGCAGGCCGAGCAACAGGGCGAAGGCTGCCAGGCCGGCCCAGAGGCCGACCGTGATCGAGACGAGGTAGCCGACGCCGGTCAGCGCGAGCCTCGTGCTGCGCGGGGAGCCGAAGAACCAGCCCAGCAGCATCACGTACACCGGGACCATGACGATCCCGAGGATCAGGATGACTCCAACGGGCGCGTGGATCATTCCCCATCAGCCTCCACTTCAACGAGCGGGACTATCCGGCTCATGGCCAGGAAGAACAGGACGAGGATCGAGAAGGCCCCGACGGCGGACGAGAGCTCCACCCAGGAGGGCGTGTAGTGTCCGGGCACAGCCTCGTACAGCTGGAAGACGGGGTACATGAGGCCCTCGACTACGAACAGCGTCTTCTCGAGCAGGGTGGCGGACACGGGAAGGAGGGCGGCGATCACGGTGCGCTCGACGTTGAAGTAGCGGGGGAAGATCATCTGAATCGCCAGGTAGGCGAGGGCCAGGCCAACAAGGCCGAGCGCGAGCCAGTAGAGCGGCTCCTCCATCTTCGCGTGGGTCACCTTCTCGACAGCGGCCGGGGGCGCTACCGAGCCGGTGATGTTCTGCTGGAGTTGCATCCACAGGAACAGCAGGGCAAAGAGCGCCAGCCAGCGCCCCAGGCCGGCGAAGACCTCGTCCGGCAGGATTTCCTCCCAGCGGAAGGCGCGGCGGAAGACGTAGGCCATGATGATCACGGAGCCGAGCGCGGAGCTGAGGGCGATGGTCAGGAACTGCGGCCCCTGCGCGCCGCCGAACCAGCCCGGCTGTCCGGGCATGGTCGCGAAGAGCCAGGGGATCACGCCCCCGTGCAGGAAGAGAGGCGCCAGCACGATCACGGCGAGCGCCAGCCACCAGGCCATGCGCTCGATCTTGTGCTTGTCCTCCGGCCGGTAGCCAAGGAGGAGGGCGGCGTAAACCGGAGCGAACAGCGGCGGCAGGCGGTCGCGCAGGGCATAGAGGTCCGGGCGGATGGTCAGGCCAAGGTAGGTGGCCGTGAGGACGAAGTAGAGCGTGATGACAGTGACGTCCCAGGCCAGCGGCGAGGTCCGGATGGTCTGGGGCAGGTTCGGCAGGACGCTGGTCACGACCCTGTCCGGGCGCCCGATGTGGATGACGATGTACAGCGCGGCGATGGAGAGCGCGATCAGCGTCAGCATCTCGGCCATCCGGGCGACGGGCTTGAAGGCCTCGAGGCCGAAGAGGCGCACGGCCGCGGAGATGATGATGCCGCCATGGGCGATGCCCACCCACCAGATGAAGGAGCCGACGTAGAAGCCCCAGGGGACGCCGCCACCCGTACCCCAGTCGGCGATGCCGGCGACGATCATCCCGTGGCGTAACTGGAACGACCAGGCGTAAGCCCACCAGAGGAGGCCGGCGCCGGCGAGCGCAAGGAGCGCCAGGAACACGGCCGAAGGCCTCTCGAGGATGGGGCGCAGGATGGCGGCCGTGCGCGCGTCGGAGGCGTGCCGCAGGTGCGGGGACCTGCCGTCCGTCCGCGGCGGCGCGCCCGGGACAGCGGTTGCGAATCGGGCTTCGGTGGACATCACTTGCCTCCCGCTAGCCTCCGGAACCATGGTTCCGGCCCTTCGAGCGCGTCGCGTCGACGGTGCACGAGGCCCCAGTCCTCGTACGCCACGGGACCGGGGACTTCCTTGGCTTTCTTGGAGGGCGGCGCGCCGATGTAGATGACGTTCGGTTTCGTGCCAAGGTCTTCCAGCAGGCGGAAGGTCCGCAGGCGGCCGCCTAACTCCTGCCGGCGCCGCTCCAGGTAGAGATTGGGCTCGCTCTGGGGGTCGTTGAGGTCGCCGTAGTGGAGGACGTCGTGCGGGCAGGCGAGGGCGCAGTTGGTGGTGCCCTGCTCGTGGTGGGAGTCCTGCCGCAGCGGACAGAAGGTGCACTTCCCCATCACTCCCCGGGGCGGGTCTCCGACCACGCTGCGGCCGCGGGCATCACGCCGCTCGCCGGTGTAGCCTCCGCCGTTCTTCTTGGGGTCGCCCCACTGGAAGTAGTTCACGCCGTAGGGGCAGGCGACCTGGCAGTAGCGGCAGCCGATGCAGACGTCGTAGTCGGTCAGGACGAGCCCGTCGCTGCGGCGGTGGCGAGCCGTGGTCGGGCAGACCTTGACGCAGGGGGCGTTCGAGCAGTGGTTGCAGAGCCGGGGAAGGAGATGGACGTCGGGCGAGTCCGGCTCCTTGTACGCGAACACGTAGATCCAATGCACGCCGTCCGTGAGGCTGTAGGCCTGCCTGCAGGCGTTGACGCAGAAGAGGCAGCCATCGCACTTCTCGAGGTCGATGACCATCCCCATCTGGCGCTTGCCGCTGGCCTTCGTGCTCTGGTCCGCCGGAGGCGGCGCCGCCTGGTGGCCGCCGTGTGCGCCCCCGTCAGCGGCGGCGCCGGGCAGCCACGCGCCGGCCATCTGGGCCAGGAGCAGGGCCGCCGCGCCGGCCCCGGCCGCCTTCACGGCCGTGCGGCGGGAGACCAGCGCTGGCGTCCCGTCGTCGTCGCCGGGGAGGTCTGCGCCCGCAGGCGACTCCGGGACGGTTATGCGGAATTCGACCAGGTCCTGTGAGGTCTCGGGCTGGCTTGCATCCTCTTCCCCGGAGGGCCTCAGGTCCATGCCGAAGGCGCGCATGTAGGCCGCGTGGTAGGTCTCGTGGAACTGGGCTGGGGACAAGTCGCCGCGCGCCACGCGGAGGGCGTCGCGGGCGACGCGCACGGCCAGGCCGGGGTCAAAACCGACCTCCGCGACGGTGCGCCTCGCTTCGGCCTCCCACGCGGCGTCGAAAACCTCGTCGACGATGTCCGCGGGAGGTCCGCTACTTTCGTCTCGGTTCATGCTTCGTCTCCTCCCCCGCCGGGCCTTTGCGTGGCCTCGATCACTGGCGGGTCGTCGAACCAGGTGACCATCTGGGGCGAAGGCTCATCGTCGCCGTCCCGGGGCAGTTCCAGGCCGCAAACGAAGGCCTCGGCGTCGTCGCCCGCGAGCTGCCCGCGTTGGACCAAGGGCAGGGGGTTCGCGCCCAGGCGTTCGATCTCGGATGCGATGAAGGCGCCGAGGAGGTCAGCAGCCGCGGAGTAGAAGGGGACGTAAAGGCCGGCGAGCTTGCGGGCGAAGGCGGGCAGCCAGCGGCCGGCGTGGTCCTCGAGGAAGGACCTCTGCGCGTCCGCGGCAATCTGGCGCTCCGCCGGCCAGCCTTGCACCGCAGCGTATGCCTCCTTCAGGGCGAGGAAGCTCAGGAACTCGAGTTCCGTGGCGACGAAGTCGGGCAAGCCGCGCCTCTCCTCCGCAACCTGGAGGCCAAAGGCCTTGTAGAAGCCGCAGATGTCTGCGAGCTGCCTGGCCTTGCTGAAGGGGTCGAATTCGTATTCGGTCTCGTGGCCGGAGCACTCGACCTGCCCGGCGAAGAGGCGCGTGTGCTCCCCGGCGAGCCGCGCCGGCCGGGCGTCCCGGCTTCGCGAAGCCGTGGCGAGCGCCGCGGTGGCGTCCTCGAGGGCGAGACCGCGGGCGACGCCATGCTCGAGGACCTCGTCCAGCAGGGAGCGCAGCGCCTGCAAGCCGCGGCGGTCCGGATAGCTGAAGGCCTGGGCGAGCAAGCGGTACATGTCCGCGCGCGCCAGCAGGGCGCGGACCTCGGGGGCCTGCAGGGTGGCGGCGGCGCTCATACCTCAACCTCCAGGGCCACCCAGTTGCTCCACTGTTTGCGCGCGCCGCGATTGCCGGCGGCGCCGTCCCAGGCGGCAACGGCAACCCTCGTTACGTCGCCGGGACGGAGGTTGGCCTTGTTCTCTCCTCCGGCCATGGGCATGGCTATGACGACCGTCCACAGTCCATCGGCGAGGGACCCGCGCCCCTGGGCGCGCTGCTCGGCGTGGCTCGTGAGGGTGCCGAAGCCCTCCGCCACCAGCTCCTCCACGGGCGTGGTGCGCTTGCGGCTGGCCATGGGGTTGTTCAGGTAGAGGGCAGGGTAGTGGGCCCGCGCGCCTTCTTCGCCCATGATCGATTCTGGCGAGACCTCGCTGAAGGCGTTCGGGAAGGCGCGAGCGAGCGAGCGCCCGCCCGTATCGACCTCTGTCTGCCAGCTGGCGCGCCAGTGGAGGATGTGGACCGGCCTACCCGGCTGGCCCATCATCACGTTCGCGTTCTGGCGCGGGTCTACAGGGAGCTCGACGGCCACGGAGTCGCGGAAGCGGCCCATGGCTTCGATGTCATCGACCTCGTCATCGGCCCACTGCAGGTGAAAGGCGATGTCGTTTCCGTCGTGGAGGACGCGGAGGGACAGGCTGAGGATCGTGGGCACCGCGACCCGGGGCGTGGTCATGTTCTGCGCCAGCAGGGGCACCTCCAGGGCAGGCGCCTGGCGCCAGGACGCGTCCGCCGGGTCCAGGGAGACCTTGTTAACCTTGCGCGCGACAATGCGCCTGGCTGGCGGCTGGGCTTCGAGGTCCTCTTTCCCGCCGCTTGCCATCCAGCCGACCGCACCAAGGACCGCCGCGGTCGCGCCGGCGAGCGCCGCGCCTTTCACGAACTCGCGCCGGTTGGGTGATCCGCGCGGGGGCGCTGGCCCGGTCTCGTTGTTCTGACTTGCGTTGCTTGTCATCTCAGTGCCTCCGGTGGTCCCTCCGTCTCAGGTGATGTTGTGCAGGTAGGACTGGCGGACGCTATCGAAATACGTGCGGATGAAGGTCGGTTCGCGCAGAGGGACCTGCACCACCTCCTCGCCCTTGTCGTCGAAGCCGTAGGCGATCTCTCCGTCCACCTTGAAGCGGTGCATGATCCGCTCGGTGGAGCCGAAAAGCATCATTAGCCCCAGCAGGTCCGGGTCGTCTTTCGCCCGGGCGTAGGTCTCGATCGCCTCGTCGGTGCCGGGCCCGAAGAGCTGGCGGGAGTAGTCGCGCGGGGCGTGCATGGGCGGGATGTAGTAGACGTTCGGCTCTGTCCCGGACTGGGGGTACAAGGGCAGCGCGACCTTGCGGACCTTCACGAGAAAGTCGATCGGGTTGTCCTCGACCACCTGTCCGGGCGGGCTGATGAAGCCAGCGATGCGGATGCGGCCGATGCAGGATGTGACGCACTGCGGCTGCTCGCCCTGCTCGATCTTCGGGTAGCAGGCGATGCACTTCTCGCTGGTGCCGGTGGTGTTGTTGAACATCACCTTCTTGTAGGGACAGGCGCTCACGCACTCCTGGTAGCCGCGGCAACGGGTCTGGTCGATGAGGACGATGCCGTCTTCCGGGCGCTTGTAGATGGCCTCGCGCGGGCAAGCGGCGAGGCACGCGGGGTAGGTGCAGTGGTTGCAGATGCGGGCGAGATAGAAGAACCACATGTCGTGCGGCAGCTTGCCGATGTAGGTCCCCTGGGAGGCGATGCCGGCGGGCTCGTCCTCGCCGATGTTCGGGTAGGCCCAGTGCTCGCTGGCCGGCAGCCAGCCGGCCACGCGCTCGCCTTTGGGCGCTGCCTCGAAAGCGGTGCTGCCTGTGTACTCACCGTTCTGCCAGCCGCCTGGCCCCAGCATCTCGAGGAGGCGGACGTCCCAGCCGGTGGGGAAGAAGCCGTAGGGCTTGGTCTCGACGTTGTTCCAGAGCATGTACTCCTGGCCGCGGCCCCAGGTCCAGGTCTGCTTGCAGGCCACGGTGCAGGTCTGGCAGGCGATGCATTTGTTGGTGTCGAAGACCCAGGCGATCTGCCGCTTCGGCCGGGGCGCGTCGTACTGGTATGCCATCTTGCGGCCGAGTTGCCAGTTGAAGACTTCAGGCATGGTTCACCTCTCAGGCGCTCACAACCCGGTAGTAGCCGCCGGCTATGTACAGCTTCATGGCGTCCGACTCGTAAGTCGGGCGAAAGCCCTCCCGCGCCGGGCGCCAGAGCTTCGCGCCGCCGAAGCCGCCGTCCTCCGCCTTCTCGATGCGGATGAACGACTCCTTGGGAGCGCCGACGACCGAGTGCACGTCCGCCTCGAAGCCTTTGCCGATCGTCTGGCCGAAGTAGGGCTTGCGGACGAGGGAGTCGGTCATGAGCGTCGGCCTGAGCCAGGCGCGCGTGCCGCTCTGGTGGCTGCCGTGACGGAAGTAGGCGGTGTAGTTGGTGGTTGGGCTCTTCGCCATGCCGTCCGGGCGCTCGCTCTGGCCCCGCACGGACCCCTTGGTGGCCACGAACATGTTGAACCAGGAGCGTGTGACGCCAGGCTGGAGGGCGGAGTTGTAGCGGGCGCGCAACATGCCCCGGGCGACGTTGTAGTAGGCGTCGTTCGGGGACCAGCCCCGATAGGGGCGGTCCTGCGGGTCGCCGTCGAACCAGACGTAGTCGCCGTCCTCTATGCCGAGCGCCTTTGCGTCGATGGGGTTTATCTCCAGGTAGCCCTCGCCCACGGACGGCTTGCGCTTGTCGTGCCGGAGCATGTCGCCGAAGGGGCCGAAGATGTAGCCCATCCAGTCGAGGTCGACGGGCGTGGTGTGGGCGCCGTGCCGGTATTTGGGGCTGATGAAGATGAAGCGGAAGCGCGGGTCCTGTTCGGCCAGAGGGTGGCGTGTCCGCTTGAGCTCTTCCCAGGCCTTGACGACGTTGCGGACCTGCCGTACCTCGACCGACTGGTCGTCGCGGCGCAACCCGTAGGCCTCCGGACCGAGCGGGATGATCACGGGGTGAGGCTTCGCCACGATGACGTTGGGCTCGTAGAAGGTGGAGTCGACGGGTTCGCGGTACACGGGCAGGTTCTCGCCGTGCTCCAGGAATTCGGGCTCATCGCGGTAGAACTCGAGGCGTCCGGTGCGGGTGTACTGGGGCTTGCTCTCGTTGCGCTGCTCCCAACCGTTCTGGCGCGGGTAGGTGCGGAAGTTCATGAGGGCGGGGATGCCCTTCTCGGCCCGCGCATGCAGGTCTTCGACCTTGTAGCCGCGAGTGGTGCTGCTGGCATCGAAGATGCGCTGGAGGTAAGGCTCGGACTTGCCCTCGTGGATGAACTTCCAGTGGTCGATGAAGCGGCGGTCGCCAGTGATCTCGCCCAACCGCTTCGCCACGCCGGCAAGCACCTCGAGGTCGGAGCGGGTGTCGAAGATGCGCTTCAGGGGCGTCCGCGGCAGCATCACCAGGAAGGGGTTCGTGCAGGACGCGGTCGCATCCGGGAACTTGAGCTCGGCCCAGCTATCGACGCCGAAGACCATGTCGGCGTATTCGCAGCTGGCGGTCCACCACCACTCGTGCACGAAGATGGCGTCTACTTTCGGGAGCGTGTTGTGCACTACGTCGTGGTGCCACTTGGCGTTACCGAGGAGCGAGTTGGAGTTGCCGAAGTGCATTAGCTTCGTCGGCGAAGGCATGTGCGAAGCGCCGGTGAAGTTCTTGTTGCCGACGCGCAGCGGGCGGTCGCCGTAGTTGTAGTAGTGGGCCGATTCCGCCTTGTAGGTCAGCCGCGTGCGGGCCGGCTTGGAAGGGTCTAGCTCCTGGTCGAAGGGGTTTTCGAGCGTGAACTGGGGGACGCCGTTGAAGACGGAGCCGCGGTAGTTCCCCGCGTACGACCCGGCGTTGCCGCCGATTTGCCCGATGTTGTCCGTGATGGCCGCCAGGAGAAGGATCGCGCGGTCCTTGAGGTCGGCGTTGAAGAAGTGGTTCGGGCCCATGCCGTGGGTGAGGAGGGCCTTGCCCCTGGCCTGCGCGATCTTCGTGGCGAGGCTGACTATGGCCTCGCGCGGGGCCCAGGTGAGCTCCGAGACAGTGGCGAGGTCGAAGTTGTCATCGAGGTACTGCTTGAGCAGGTCGTAGACAGGCCGGACGGCGACCGTCCGCCCGTCGACCGTCCGGACGGAGAACGTGCCCTCGAGGGCGGGGTCGATGCCGGTGGCCGCGAACTTTTCGCCCACCTGGTCGCGGTTGACGGCGGCAGGCGCGTTCGCCTTCGTGTCCCAGACCACGTAGTCGCCCCATTCCTCGCGCAGGGAACGGGCGACGTAGGGCCTGGCCTGGAGCGCGGGCACGGGCAACGGCGCGCCCGCCTCCGTGATCTCTATGTAGTTCGTCAGCTCCGCGGGCTGGTAGCCAGGGAAGACGTCCCTGGCGGAAAGCAGCGTGCGAGTGTCCATGCGGACGAGGAGGGGCAGGTCGGTGAACTGCTTGATCCGCGGTATGTCCGCCAGTCCGTTGGCGAGGATGTACTGGGCGCAGCCGAGCGCCAGCGCGGCGTCCGTGCCGGGCCGGATCATCAGGACCTCGTCCGCGCGCACGGAGGTCGACTGGTAGTCGGTGGTGACGGTGATTATCTTCGTGCCGCGCAGGCGCGCCTCGGCGAGCCAGTGGCCATCCGGCATCTTCGTCGAGATCCAGTTCATCCCGAAGGTGACGATGAGGTCCGCGTACTCGGCGGCAAAGAGGTCGTAGTCGATGGTCTGGTGGCCCGTGACCATCGGGTGGCCGGGAGGGAGGTCAGTGTGCCAGGCATAGTTGTCCCAGGCACGGGACCCCTTGGCGGCCGCGGCCCCGACGCCGCGGATGTGGTCGTCCAGCAAAGCGAGCATGTTGGCAAAGCGGTAGAAGCCGAAGATGCGGCTGACGCCGAGGAGAGGCATTCCGCCGCGGACCTTCACGGAGCGCGTGCCG
The DNA here is from genome assembly GCA_035574915.1 of Dehalococcoidia bacterium. Classification (NCBI taxonomy): domain Bacteria; kingdom Bacillati; phylum Chloroflexota; class Dehalococcoidia; species Dehalococcoidia bacterium. The sequence continues at coordinate 15,602 of DATLYJ010000174.1, forward strand.
GCCTCTTCCATCGAGGCGATCATCGATGGGTCGTAGCCCTGGGCGCGGAGCCGCTGCGCGCCCGCGGGGCCGGAGTAGGTGCGAGCGATGTCGAGGTAGGTGCGGGCGGCGATGTCGAAGGCCTCGTCCCAGCTGATCTTCAGCCAGTTGTCCTCGCCGCGGCGTCGCAGGTCGGTCCGCGGCGCGCCGGTGACGGGGTCGCGCGGGAAGCCCGCGTCTACCCACTCCTTGAAGCCCTGGCGGATCATCGCTCCCTGGACGCGCCGGTCGCCGTAGAAGCGACGCGCCAGGGCGAGGCCCTTCTGGCAGCAGCGGGGGTCCCAGCGGTGAGAGGCCTTGTTGCCGTGCAGGTCCTCCGCCTCGCCGTAGCCGTAGGTCGGGTGGATGCTGACGACGACGCCGTTCTTCACCTTCGCCCGGAGAAGGCAGCCGTGGGTGTCGTTCGGGACGCAGGTGAAGACGAAGGTACTGTCGGTCTTGTAGAGGTTCCGGTAGACGTCCTCCCAGCCACGGTCGGGAAACACCTTGAAGGGGTCGCGGATTGCGATTGGCTCGCTCGCTTCCAAGAGGCCCGGCTGGAAACGGAAGACCTCCGCTGCCGCCAAGCCCAGCGAGGCTGCCGTCGCGGTCTTCAGAAAGCTCCGGCGGTTAACCTTGCGTTTTTCTGACATGGATACCTCCCGGCCTGATCCGCCGATACCGCCTGCCGTGGCCGCCGCGGTTGGCCGGCGGGGGTGCTGCCGGCGCTACGGGGCTGCGTTCAGCCGCGCCCAGGAGCCGGGCCAGGCCGCCCACGGTGGCCCTGGCGAACACGTCCTGCCGTGTCGCCTCCGCCTTGGCGACCACTGCCCGGAGGGGGCAGGCGGCGCCAAGAGGGCAAGCCGCGCAGATCGGCAATTCCGGGGCGGACAGGGCAGCCGCCGGGCTGAGCGCCGACACGACGTCCTTCAGCGAGACGTTGTCCCCGCGCGGCCCCAGGCTGTAGCCGCCGTGGGCGCCGGCATGCGCCCGGGCAAGCCCGGCCGCGGTGAGTCTCCGCATGAGATGGGCGAGGTAGCTGGGAGACGCGCCCAGGCTGGCCGCCAGTTCCTCCGCCGTCGCAGTCTCACCCGGAGCCAGGCGGGCGAGTCGCGCGAGAGCGTGGAAGGCAAAGCTCACTCCGGCGTTGATTGCGGGACCTCCTGAACGCGGATATCGGATGTCCGGAATCCACTTTCCGCCCCCTGCTGACGCCGAGGAATCGCCGAATGGACGCCAAGAGGGTGCAGGTGTACCCGGAATTTGGCGCGCCGGCGCTGACCGAAGGGGCAGTCCCGCGGATGCCATTTGGCCCATCGCCGGCGGGACGCCTGGCCCCTCGGACGCGCTGCGCGGGCGGCTCAGCGGGCTGCGGCGCAGATCAGGTGGCTGTTACGGGAGGCCCAGGCTACGAGCTGGGCCCGATTCTCCAACTCCAGGCGGCGCATCACCTTGCGGAGGTGGAACTTGACCGCGCTCTCGCTCAGGCCGAGCGCCAGGGCGATTTGCCTCGAGGTCTGGCCGGCCGCGGCGCGGGCGACGACATCCGCTTCGCGCGGGGTGAAGAGCGCCCTGCGCGCGTCTTCGGCCTGGCCGGCGGCCAGCGCCCGGAGCCTGGCGAGCAGCGGGCCGGTGAGGCGCGGGGGCAGCACGGCCTCGCCGCGACCGACGGCGAGCAGGCAGTCGATGAAGGTCTTCGGCTCCAAGTCTTTCAGAAGATAGCCGTTGGCCCCTGCCGTTATGGCGGCCACCAGGTCGTCCTCCGCCTCGGAGGCCGTGAGGACGACTACGCGAATTCCCGGCTCGCTCTTCTTCAGGGCCGCCGTAATGTCCACGCCGCTCATGGCGCCTGGAAGGGATACCTCAATGAGGATGACATCGGGCCTGGCCCCGAGGGCCATCGCCAGCGCCTCTTCGCCGCCGGCGGCCTCGCCTACGACCTCGAGGCCTGCTTCGCGCAAGAGAGCGGCGATGCCAGCGCGGACAAGGCAGTGGCCGTCGACGATGGCAATCCTCACCGGCTTGCTCCAGCGGACGGCGCGGCCATGCAGCGGCGGGGGACGCGCGCGGGCCGCGACATCCGGCCTCCTCAGCCGTCATAAGGCCGGCGCCCCAGCCAGATAAGTGCCGTTTGGGCCATCACGGACCTACCGAATGGCAGAGACCGGCACGAGTTGATGGGAGCCGCGCGATGGCCGCACGTACAGACGGCGGCCGTCGGTCTCGAAGCGGATGGCGCCATTCCGGTCCGTGCGGTACACGGGGACGCCGGCGAGTCGCAGCAGGGTCGTGGGCGAGGGATGCCCGTAGGGGTTGTTGTCGCCCGCCGAGATGACGGCGAGCGAGGGCCGGACGGCCGCGAGGAATTCGGGGCTGTTCGAGGTGTCGGAGCCGTGATGCGCGACCTTCAGGACCGTGGCCTGAAGGCTGCCAGTCGCGCCGAGCAGCGCCTCCTCCGCCTCCGAGGCAATGTCCCCGGTGAGGAGGAAGCTCACGCTGCCGTAAGTCAGACGGAGGACCAACGAGGCGTTGTTCAGGTCATCGCGAGTACCAGACAGGAGGCTGGAGGCAGGCCAGAGGACCTCCAGGCGCGCTGCGCCGAGACGGGCCGTTTCGCCGGCGGTGAGCGTGCGCAGCGCCGCGCGCTCCTCGCCCAACGCCTGCCGCCAGGCAAGGTAGGCCGGCAGGTCGCTGAAGCTGGCCCCGGCTGCGGCCGCGCGCACGTCGTAGCGCTCCACCGCGGCGACCAGGCCGCCGACGTGGTCCAGCTGCGGGTGCGTCAGGACAACGAGGTCGATCCGCCGCCGGCTTCCCATCTCGGCGCCGAGGGCGTTCAGCAGGGCCGGGCCCGAAGGTCCGCCGTCGACAAGAACCGTATGGCCCGACGGAGACCTGATGAGGACCGCGTCGCCCTGGCCGACGTCGAGCACGGTCACGACGAGGCGTCCCGGGTCCGGCGCCAGCGCGCGATACCACGCCGTGGCCGCCACGGCCAGCGCGAGGAGCGAGGCAGCGAGCGCCGGCGACAGGCGCAAGCGGCGCTCCTGCGCCGGCTCAGGCGGCCGCCGGCGCCAGAAGGCAAAGGCCACGAGCGCGAGGGCCGCATAGAGCGCGAGCGCCGCCTCGGCGGCGAAGCCTCGCACCTCCAGTGAGGCGCCCGGCAGGGCCGCGAAGCCGCGCGCCACAGCCAGCAGGAGGGAGAGGGGCAGCAGCGCGAAGGCGCCGATGATAGGCGCAGCGGATTCGAAGGCCAGGCCGGCAACCGCCGTCAACGCCGAGGTGACGACCACGGCGCCGAACAGTGGCACCGCCAGGATATTCGCGGGCAGCGCGGCCAGCGACACGCGCTCGAAGTTCGCGGCGATGATCGGGTAGACGGCGAGGCTCGAGGCCAGCGTCATCGCGACGCTCTCGCCGAGCCAGAGCGCCAGCGGCGCCGGGACGACGCGTCCGAAGGCGCCCGAGAGCGCCGCGGCCATGCGCGGCGACAACAGGACGAGGCCGAGCGTCGCCGCGAAGCTGAGCTGGAAGGCGACGTCGAGCGCGGCCAGCGGCTCGATGGCGGTGAGGAGCGCGGCGGCGAAGGCGACGGCCGTAATGGGACTGCCCGGCCGGCCGGCGAGCACCGACCCGAGCATGAACACGGCCATCACGCCGGCGCGGAGCACCGATGGCGAAGCGCCGACGAGGACCACGAAGGCGGCGATGAGCGCCATCGCGGCGATGATGGCGCGGCGGCGGCCCAGCGGCCAGGTGAGGGCGGCGAAGGCAAGCGCCGCAACCAGGCTTACATTCGAGCCCGAGATGGCGATGAGGTGGGAGATGCCCGCAGCGTTGAACGCTTCGTTCACGTCGCGCGGGATGGAGGCGCGCTGGCCGAGGAGGATGCCGCGGGCCAGCGCTGCCTCCGGCTCCGGCAAGGCGTGCGAGAGGCGGGAGCCGAGGCTATCGCGGAAGCCGATGATCGCCGCCGTCAACGCGCTACCGCTTCCACTTTCCGTGCGCCGGATTTCGGGGAAGGCCGCCACGGAGACGATGCCGCGCCGCGCGAGATACTCGCGGTAGTCGAAGCCAGCGGCCTGCGGTACCTCGAGCCGGGCCCGAAGCTCCAGGCGGTCGCCGTAGCGAAAGCGAGGGAACGGGCGCGCCGTGACGAGGACGCGGCCGCGTTCAGGCAGCCAGCCTTCGCCTTCGACGAGGCGGG